>DAHVYL010000021.1 GCA_027327685.1 Candidatus Woesebacteria bacterium | reverse complement strand
CCGGTACACAAAATTCCCCTACCCCAACCCCCACATTCGACCCGACAGCTGATTGGAAAACATATAATAACGAAGAATATGGTTTTGAATTTAAATATCCGGCAACCCTAAATGTGAGTGAAAATAAAGCCACAACTTCGACTGGTCTCTTCCTGAATAGACTAAATATAAATTTAGATAATAAATCAAGCATTTCAATTGCAATACAAAAGACGGATAAATTTACTCCAACTTATAATTCAGAGGCTTTAAATACTTACGAAACAAAAGTTATTAACGGAATAAAGGGTAAACAAGGTCTGGAATATGGAAACGCCTATTTTTTGCACACCTACCTTTATGGAGATATATATTCTGTAGATATTGAGTACGCTGCGGAGAAAGAAAATCAAAACCAAATTGATTTATATAATCAAATCCTTTCCACCTTCAAATTTTTAAAACCCATGACACAAATATCAGCAAACGGCCAGGTTATTTTGAATGTTTTAAATCGCCCGGGTGGAGACAACACACCTAAAAAAATGTTGTTTGATTACCAAAGAAAATCGGATGACAAAATTTTTTTGATCGAAGACCAGTCATCTGAAGGTATACAAGAAGGCTTTATTATACAAAGAGGTGCCATTAGTTTAGAGGTTACACCGCAATTTGAAGGATTCCCTTGGGCACACACAGATGCTCTCGTCGTTGAGATAGATAATCCTAAAGTCAGTTCTGAAAAAATTTTTAGAACCGTGGCAGAAGTTGCTTCTGATGGTTATGAATACGTCACTAACTATAGTACAGGTTCTGAGTGTGGCGAACCAAAGATGGGAACGGTTGCCTGTAGTCTTTCCAACGTCTCGTCAAATAAGGTTGACTTAAATATTGTTTGTAACTCTTCCGCTGCCAACGTCTTTGAGTGTGACCAGATCGTAAAAACCCTAACTTTTTCATGGCAATGAAACAAAAAGGTTTTGCACCAATCATAATTATTGTTTTGATAACTCTCGGAATTGCAGGTTATTTTGGATATAGGCAATTCAAACCAACCATCAACAAGTTTTTCAGTTCTCCAACCCCCACATCCGACCCGACAGCTGATTGGAAAACATACTCCGACAGACAAGGTCGATTCTCGTTTAAATATCCATCTGCTTGGTGGATCGAAGAGTTTGATGCAGGTGCTGAAACAATCTCGTATATTGATGACAATGATCAGGTAAGTCTAGGCATCACGGATATAATTTCACCATTAAGCATAGGAAAAGAATGTAAAAGTCTTGACGATATTTCGGAAAACATAAACTTTTCTTATAAAGTAAACATTGCAGTGTATGATTGTGGCTCGCTTAATCAACACAGTGTTTATATGGATTTTGAATATAACGATACACCATATCGTTTGGGTTATAATTACAACAAAAATCTGGAAAGTAAATATATTGGTATCCTTAACCAGATACTTTCCACTTTTAAATTCTTGGAGGAAGGTGACAAATCAAATAATTCCAAGTACGCCTGTCCTGCAAATGGATGGGTTAACTGCATGCCGGGACCGGATATGCCAAGAGAGGAATGCTCACAGGACGCTATGGATTGGTATGAAGAAAACTGTCCGAACTTCCAAGGATCGGCTATTTAATAACTCTTTCTCACAATAACTTTTTTAACTGCCTCAATGATGTTTTCTTTTGTCAATCCAAATTTCTTCCAGAGTTCCCTATAATCTTTTGCCGATTCACCAAAACTATCGTTTACTCCAATCATTTCAATAGGAACCGGAAAGTTTCTACCCAAGACTTCGGCAATGGCACCTCCCAATCCCCCGTTAATCTGATGCTCTTCTATCGTAACCACCGCTCCGCATGTTTTTGCGGCACGGATTATTGAAAGTTCATCTATTGGTTTGATTGTATGGTTATTGATAACCGTTATCTCAATTCCGTTTTTTTGAAGTTCTTCTCCCGCCAATATTGCCTCATTTAAAATGGGTCCGGTACCGATAATGGCAACTTGGGGATTTTTTCCTTCTTTTAAGATGCCTATCTTACCTATTTCAAATTTTGAATTTTCGTCCGTAATAATTGGTGAGTCTTGTCTTGAAAGTCTCAAATACGATGGTTTTCCGTTTTCGGCAACCGCAACTGTAGCTTTTTTGGCTTCCAGATAGTCACAGGGGGAAACAACAACCATATTGGGAATCACCCGCATGAGAGCAATGTCCTCCAAACTTTGATGTGTTGCCCCGTACATTGAGGCTCCGAATCCTGCATGAGATCCAACTATTTTGACAGGTAAGTCGCTAAGTGCCGCCGTTACTTTTATCTGTTCAAATGTTCTTCCAGGAGAAAAAACGGCATAGCTCGTGGTAAAAGGAATCTTTCCCGCTTCAGCCATTCCGGCCGCTACCGTAACAAGCGCCTGCTCTGCCACACCAACCTGGAAAAATCTATCCGGGAAGGCCTCCGCAAACTCTTTTACTCTTGTTGAATCGGCAAGGTCTGCAGTTAAAACAACTACATCGGGGTTTTTCTTTCCCAATTCAACCAACGCCTCTCCAAAACCATCACGCATCGATTTCATCATTTCAGTTCCTCCATTGCCTTTTTATATTCTTTCTCATTCGGTGCTTTGGCATGCCAGTCGGGATTTCCTTCCATGAAAGAAACTCCTTTACCGAAAATGGTTTTGGCAAGAATGACACTTGGCCTATCTTTTACATTTTTTACTTTGTCTATGGAATCGATAATCCGGCCAAAGTCGTGTCCATCTATCTCTATTACGTTCCAGCCGGAAGCCTCATATTTTTCTTTTAAATTCCCCAGAGGCATAATTTCTTCCACCGTTCCCTCAATCTGAATTCCGTTTACATCAACTATCTGAATTAAATTTGAAAGTTTATACTTGGCCGCAAAGGCAACTGCTTCCCAATGGTTTCCTTCATCATGTTCCCCATCACTGGTCATGCAATAAACATATTCATTCTTCTTTATGGCGGCGTATCCAGCAGCCTGGGCCAGTCCCAAACCCAGGGGGCCCGAAGTAT
The DNA here is from genome assembly GCA_027327685.1 of Candidatus Woesebacteria bacterium. Taxonomy (GTDB): domain Bacteria; phylum Patescibacteriota; class Microgenomatia; order UBA8517; family UBA8517; genus UBA8517. Next base: position 5,466 of record DAHVYL010000021.1, on the reverse strand, counting down.
TTTCTATGCCCTTCAGTTTCGTTCTTTCCGGATGTCCCTGAAGAGCGGAGCCGATCTCCGTATATGTCGAAAGTAGATTTTTATCGACAACGCCTTTTTCCGCCATGACTGCATATAGCGCCGGACAGACGTGTCCGTTTGACAGGAAAAAGCGATCATTATCTTTCAAGATTTCAAAATAAAGGGCTACCAAAACTTCAACTGCGGAAAGCGATCCCCCGGGGTGTCCGGATCCTGCTTTATAAATCATATCAATGATATCCAACCTGACTTTCTTTGAGATGTTTTCTAACTCACCATGTGGATGCGTCATAGATACTAATCAGACCTTAAAGGCTCCGTCCATTGTTCCCTCGTTGTCGCCGGAGTGGTCTCTTTGGGAGATTCTCTTCTCAAATCGATCAATGGCATTTACGACTTCGTCTCTTGTCGAACAAATCTCAAAAACACTCATCTCGGTACTGTCGATGTTCATATTTTTCCTGAAAACATCCAAAATCTCTGCCCAAAAGTGTCCGTAAAGAATAATCGGCTTATGGTGTCCGTAATAAAGCTTTGCCAAAACCCAGGCGGTTCCGAATTCCGAAACCGTTCCGCTGCCTCCTTTAAAAATAATGAAAACGTCTCCGTATTCAAGAAGCTTGAACATGCGGTCAATGTAGTTTGTGGTTACGACTTCCGTATCCGTAATATTTTTGAGATAGCGGCCCTCGTAACCGACTGCACCGACAGGATCAAAGGTTATGGCAACGGTTTTACCGCCTCCTTTTCTGGCCCCGCTGGTTGCCGCCTCCATTACACCGGGGCCGCCGCCGTCAACTATTACAAAACCTTTTTTTGCTAAGGCCTCGGCAACTTCAAAAGCCTGGATATACGTTTCGTCCGTCTCGGAAATATTGGCATCGCCGAAAAAGGCAATATTTTTGATAAATTTTTTACCGGAATATTTTTTTAATTCTTCCATACAAAAACTGATGTCCGGCAGCTACTGACCGGGGGCAAATGATAAAGATATCGGATCTGTGGGCGCCTTGCCGCCGTTAAGCGTCCTGCCAACCCTAATGACCTGTTCAACCAAACGATTGGCATAGCCCCATTCGTTATCGTACCAGGCAAAAATTTTAACAAGATTTCCCGCAACCACCTGTGTCAGACTTAAATCCACTATCGCCGATTCGCTTCTACCTATGACATCGCTTGATACCAAAGATTCCTCAGTTACGGCAATTATTCCCTTATATAAGGGGTTTTCTACTGCTTCTTTAAAAGCGTTATTTATCTCTTCTACTGTAGCGTCGCGCTTCAAAAGCAATGTAAAGTCGGTGATTGAGCCGGTTGCTGTCGGAACCCTTAAACTTGCTCCGTCAAAAAGTCCTTTGAGTGCGGGGATTGTTTCCGTTGTTGAAATTGCGGCACCTGTTGATGTGGGAATAATGTTTTGGGCAGCGGCCCGGGCGCGTCTTAGATCTTTGTGGGAAGAATCCTGCAGGTTTTGATCGTCGGTATAACTATGGATTGTCGTCATCAGAGCTTTTTGAATTCCAAATTTTGATTCCATTACCGAAGCTACCGGTGCGACACAATTTGTAGTACAGGAGGAGTTGGAAATAATTTGAGGTAGGTTATCCGTCTCGTTTACCCCGATTATGTAGGTTGACACATTTCCGCCTTTGACCGGGGCTGAGATGACAACTTTTTTTGCCCCTCCGACGGCGTGTTTTTTTGCATCTTCTTCTTTGGTAAAAACACCTGTTGACTCAATAACCACATCAACGCCGTATTTTCCCCAGGGGATTTTGGCAGGATCCTTCTGGGCCAGAACCGGAACTTTAACGTTCCTCTCCGGTACCGCCAAATTTCCAATTAAAGGATCTTCGTCCGTGGCCTCGCCGGGAGCTTTTATTTCTTCAGCCTGGACTTTGAATTCAAACTGCCGATACATTGTATCGTAGTTGGTCAGGTGTGCCCAACCCCCTACCGGCATACTGCCCGAGGTGTTGATTGCGGCAAACTCAATCTCACCAAGATGTTTAAGAACGCCAATCCTAAAAGCAATCCTTCCGATTCTTCCGAAACCGTTTATTCCGACTTTTACCATGTTCGATAATTTAACTGAACATGGCCTGTTCAATTACCATGGCAGTTACATTTCATTATAATATACTCATATGAAAGTGTCCGTAGTAATTCCCGCTTATAACGAAGAGGGATATATAGAAAAGTGCCTTACGAGTGTCACCGATCAGAAGGATTCCGCGGATGAAATCATTGTTGTGAACAATAACTCCACGGACAAAACCGAACTTATTGCTAAAAAGTTTGGTGCAAGAATAATCAATGAAAAGATTCAAGGCATGACCCCGGCTAGGAACCGGGGCTTTAATTCGGCCAGATACGAAATTATTGCCAGGTGTGACGCGGATACGGTAGTCCCAAAAGATTGGATCAAGAGGATTAAAGATAATTTCAAAAAAGGAGATATTGATGCCCTTACCGGACCGGTTTTTTTTAACGACTCGGAAATACTTAAATCTACCTCAACCATTCCCGCAGATTTAGCCTGGAAATCATTCAGACTGATAGCAAAAGGCAAAAAATATTTGATCGGGCCCAATATGGCCATTACCAAAAAAATCTGGACACAGGTAAAAAATATTGTGGAGGCAGACGACAAAAAAGTTCATGAGGATATGGATTTGTCGCTTAAAATTGCAAAAGTCGGAGGCAGAATCGGCTACGACCCCGCCCTGATAGTGGGAATTTCGGCAAGAAGACTCAGGGAGCACCCGGAATCCTTTTTTCTGGAATACCCAGTCAGGGTTGTCAAAACATTCCTGGCAAATAACAGGAAATAATTTATTTCTTCTTCTTGGTAAGCATTGCGTAAGCTCCCCAAAAACCGGAAAGACCTACCAATGCATAAAAGATTGTGACAACTACCGGCCACCTTCCTATTATGCTTCCGATCAAATCAAACTTCAAAACACTCATTAAACCCAATTCTATCGCTCCGATTACTACCAGCCATTTAGAAAATGTTTTCAATTTCATTTATTTTCACCTCCTTTCGTCCCACCGTAATTACCAAAATACGGGTGTGTATTACTTAGTTATGAACTCCGAAAGATTAAGCGTCAATATCCTATTTTAAAGCTTCAATGCCCGGTAGGGTCTTTTTGGACAAAAACTCAAGCATTGCCCCACCTCCGACCGATATCCAATCAAATTTGTCTTTAAGCGAGTAGATTGAAAGAACAGAAAGACTGTCTCCTCCGCCGATTATCTTGAAAGCGCTGGCGGCGGCAACTGCCTTAAAAATTCTCTCGGTCCCTTGTCTATGGCCGTCTTCTTCGTATTTCCCCATCGGGCCGGCCAGAACTATTGTTTTTGCTTTTTCTATCTCTTTCTCGAATCTTTCAATCGAATTCAGGGTGATATCTTCTTTGTCCTGTACCAGGTTTGCAATAATTAATTTCTCTCCCTGCCTTACATCTCTTACACTTTCAAGGGCTCTGTCTCCGTAATACTCGGGGAGCCTTCCTCCTACCAGTATTATATCGGCAAAGGGTTCCAGATCTTTTATGTAGCCGACTTTGTCATTTTTTGATCCACCAATTATAAACAAAATAGGTTTTTGAGGATCGGTAAAAACCTTTGAAAGATTTTCTATTTCTTCCTCAAATCTCAAACCCATTGCGTGGGGCAGGAATTTTGGCAAGCTTGTTATGGAAGCAGAGTCCCTATGTGAAGACGCAAAAGCCTCGTTAACAAAAAAATCTCCCTTCAAGGCAAGTTCTTTTGCATAGGCCGGGTCGTTTGCTTCTTCTCCCGGGGAAAATCTGAGGTTTTCCAGTACTTCAAACTCGATCCCTTCCGCAATCTTTCTTAATTCTTCCTCTATAGGCTTCATTCTCAGTTCCTCAACCCTCTTTCCATCAGGCCTTCCCCTATGACCGATTATTGTTATCTTAGATGAACCTGAAGACAAATATTTCAGTGTGGGAATAAGAGCCTCCAGCCTGTAATTTTCCCCGATATCTATATCCAAATCGGCTCTGACAATGACTCTTTTTCCGGAAAAATCGGCATCGGTAAGTTTGGGCAGTTCCATATTATTAGTTATTGGCTTCTATTTCCTTAATTTCCTGGAGTCTTCTTTCATATCTGGCTTTGCCGGAGAATTTTGTTTCCAAAAAGGCTATGAGCATGGCCTTTGCTTCCTTTTCTTCCGTAAAGTCAGCAGCAATTACCAAAATATTCATGTCATCGTCGTTACGTCCTGCCTCAACCTGGAAAACATCCTTCCCGATTGACGCCCTTATGCCGTCAAACTTGTTGGCAAGAACGTCAACTCCCACACCGCTTCCGCAAAGAAGAACTCCGCGGGACCCTTCGGTTTTGGCAACGAGTGAGGCAACATCCTCGGCATATTTTGTAAAATCGTCATGCGGGTCAAAGTGTGTAGCTCCCAAATCCTGATAGGGGTACTCCATCTCAAAAAGCCACTTGGCAATTTTCTCTTTGAGATCATATCCTCTATGATCTGCCCCCAGAAAAATTTTCATGACATAATTCCTTTCCTTACTTGGTCACAAGCTTTGCTTATAATCATTTAAATCCTTCCACTAATTCTAGCAACTTCGCTTTGGGACTGGGAGACTTAACAACTGCTGTCGCAATTGCCACCCCCACCGCTCCAAGTTCCAGGCTCTTTCTGATATCCTCGCCTGAAGAAACTCCGGCGCCCACTATTAAAGGCTCCCCTCCTTTTCTGGCAACTTCCGCCGCCTGGGAAATTATTTCGGGTCGGGCTCTGGCTACCGAGGTTTCTGTGGAACCGACAAGTTCGGGCGGTTCATAGGCAACGAAGGTCGGCTTTAGGGTTACTACATTTTTAAGTTCCTCCAGACTGCCGGCGAAAATCAACGTTTTGAGATTTGCCTCTTTTGCTTTCTCGTTTGCCGTCCGGAGTGCTTCAAAACTATCAAATTTATGTTCTGAATGATTCAAAAATACTCCCGAGATTCCGACTTTAGCTGCTTCTTCCGGAAGATCCCAACCTGTATGGGGTCCGTAACTAAAAGGATCAATGTGTTGTATCCACACTTCAAGAGTGGTTGAGGATAGAACCTTCTCGGCATCAATTATCTGGACAACCGGAATCATCTTTACCTGTGATTCGCGTGCCGCTTCTTCAATGCTTTTTGTTAAAGTAATGGCTTTTTCGCCGGAGCTTTCCTCGAAGGTTTTGTAGTTCACAAATATCATACCCTGGTGATTATCTGATCTATTTTTCCTTTATCAAAGCCGATAACAGTTTCTTTTCTTCCGTCGTCAAAAAATACCAGGGTAAAAGGTACCCCTAAAAATCCGCCCGAAAACTTGGACATTTCTTCCCTTGCAGCCTCGTCCAGATCCACCATTTTTTCGATAAAGGAGATCCCTCTGCTTTTTAAATAATCCCTG
>DAHVYL010000020.1 GCA_027327685.1 Candidatus Woesebacteria bacterium | reverse complement strand
GATGAAAGGGGAGAATCCAAACGAAGGTTTGTCTTTTGAAATAGGTGAACATGTTGGCAACACTTATGGTAAACACGGACGTCCTGAAAAAATTGTCTTTGTAGATAAACTTCCAAAAACCAGAAGCGCAAAGATAATGAGAACGGTTTTGAGGGTAAGATAAACTGGAGGAGACGCGGGAGACACTTCAACTTTAGAAGAATAATTGACACCAGGTTCTAAAGGGTTTAATCTTAATTATGCCCAATAAAACCCGAAAGAAGGAGACTAGAACCTACAGAGACAGAGCTGAATATTTGATACATGCTGTAACAAAAAGAAGAAGAAAGATTAAAATATTGGCAATCAATTACAAGGGTGGAAAATGCCAAATTTGTGGTTATAACAAATGTGTAGGTGCATTAGATTTACATCATGTTAAAGGAGTCAAAAAATTCACAATGGGGAATGATGGATATACACATTCTTGGAATGAAATTAAGAACGAATTAAATAAATGTATTTTGGTATGCTCAAATTGTCACAGAGAAATCCATTGGGGATTAGTGGAACTTCCAGTTAAGCTCAATCTTTGATATAATCAGTCGTTCATTAATAATCCCCTGTAGCTCAATGGTAGAGCAAATTCCTGTCGAGGAAGGCAGCTTTTCAAAGTAATTTGAAATGACAAATCAGGCTAATTCGGGGAACACCTTTTAAGGTCAATCCCGAGCTAAATCACTTTAAGTGTAAATGTGTAGAGACTATATACCTGACACCCTCTCATGGGTGATGAGATAGTCCAGGCCTTTTGGTAACAAGAGGGTTTCTGTAAGAATGAGGTCGCTGGTCCGAATCCAGCCCGGGGAGCCAGACTGGTGTAGTCAAATAAGAGAGATGATGTTTTGTTTTAGAGTTTGATTCCTGTTTCAGGCAATGATATCATCCTGTTCGTATGACGGAGAACGAACAACATATCCAAGAACCTTTCTTAATATCTGAAATAGAGGGGCAGGAAAGATCGTTTCAGTGGGGCGATGAGGTAGAGGCACCTGAGGTTATATCTGAGCCAGAAGATAATAGCCCTTCATATATCAGTGTTGCCGAATTGTTAGACAATGAATTAGATATTGAAATAAAAAGATTGGTTGAGCTGGACATTGAAATTAAAGGGTTAAAAGATGTAAATTTGGAAATCGACCCATCTAAAAAGCCATAATTTGCCAAGGAGATTTCAGCCTATTTCAAACACTTTATTCTTTGATTTTTCGCCCCGCAGGAGAACCACTTTTCCACGGCTTACCCTAAAATGTTTTGCCAGAGCATCAACTGCCGCTTTATTAGCCTTTCCTTCCAGCGGGGGAGCATTTACATAAACATGAATGGCTCCTAATAAATCTTTTTCGATTCTTGGATTTTTTGAATTTGGATGGGCGATTATTGATAATTTCATTGTTTTTTTAATATAGCCAAATTATATAGCTAATTGCATGACCACATTGGAATTACTTAGACAAGTTTTAGTAGTATAATTTAAAGATAATGAAAAAAAATACTCCACGAACACTAGGAGAGAAAATAAGAAAAGTCCTGATTAACTATTTTACAACACAGTTTATTTTAATGGTTATGGTGGGCTTGGCCACTTGGGGAATACTCACTCTGCTTAATCTGAAGTATGCTTTGGTTTTGGCTATTTTAACCGGAGTTTTATCTGCAATTCCTAATTTTGGAATACTTGTTGCCACAGTTATAGCCGCTCTTGTTGCGGTTTTTGATCAAGTAGTTTTCCTGCAAAACACACCCTCCATTATTGAGGGGATTGTTGTTTTGGCAATTTTTGTCCTGCTCAATAAACTCGTAGATTTATTTTTGGCCCCGCTCTTTTTGGGTAAAACAAATAAAATCAACCCACTGGTAGTATTTTTGGTCACTTTGTTGGGAACTATCTTTTTTGGAGTTTGGGGGGCAGTCTTTGCAATGCCGGTTTTTTTGATAGTAAAAACTGTTTTGGAACACTTCAGTGAGTAAAAACTCAGTTTTCCTCGGACCCCGAAGTTGTTGAGTTTCCCGTCGATTATTTTGACAAACTATTCGACTATAATAACCCCTGTCATGCTTGGATTGAGGTGATTGTGATAGCCGTAGGTACCGGGTTTACCAAATGTCAGATTAAGACTTCCTCCGTCGGAGAAGTTGTCCAGGTTAAGTGGGGGGTAATTTGTATGCGCAGGGTGCGGGTCTGAATTTATTGTGGCAACTTTACCGCTTTTATTTTCCCAGGTAACCGTTGCACCCGCCTTGATGGTGGTTACCATCGGAGAAAAACCCCTTTGTGTGAGAGTAATAATATTTTGTTCATTTGTTGCAGCCTCTACTGCTACCTCAGGGGTCGAAGTGGGAGATTCCGGAGTGGAGGAGGGAGAAGGGCTTCTACTCAATAAAAACAAACCGCCTGCTAGCACCACAACCGCAATTATTCCAATAATCCATTTATTCCTCATGTTGCGCCTTTATATTATAATACATTTATGGAAGAGGATTTAAAAATTCTGTCTGAGGAAGAGATCAAGGAAAAATTAAATGATTTTCCGGGCTGGAAGTATCACGACAATAAAATTACCAAGGAATTTGTGTTTGAGAGTTTTGACAAAGCGGTGGAGTTTGTAAATAAACTTGCTCCATTTTGCAACAGAATAGACCACCATCCTGATATCCACATCTATTACAAAAAAATAGTTTTTGATCTTCAGCGCTTTAGTGTAGGAGGAAAGGTCACGCCGAGAGATTTTACGGTTGCTTCCGAAATCGAACGCCTCTTTACTGCCTAAAAACATAATAGGGCTTTTTCTGTCCGGTGCAGAAGTTATTCTTTCTTGATAGAAGCTTTCTTTTTGACTGTCCTTTTGACCTTTGGAGACTTTGCTTTTTCAACGGCCCTTTCTTCTTGAACAGCCGGAGCGGAAATAACCGGAGTGGCCGCCTTGGGTTCCAAAATGCTTAATATTCTATCAAGCTTGACTTCAATTGCACTCAAATTTGGCCCACTTTGTGCCTGTGGGGAACGACTTCTGTCGTCAAACCTTCTTGAATTCGACCCTCCACCGTTCATTTTTTCAAAGCACTCACTGCAATAAACCGGTTTGCCGCCTGTCGGCCTGAAGGGTACTTGGCATTCTTTGCCACAATTGCTGCAGGTAGCATTAAACATCTCGCGCCTTCCCGAGTCCCTGCCAAAACCTCCACCAAAACTTCTACCTCTGTCGCCGAAATCGCGTCTTCCGAAATTTCTCCCTCCTCCACCAGGTCTTCCTCCACCTCTGTTAAAATTTCCCATAGTTTTCATTATATCACAAGTTGTGTTTTATTGTTGGAGCACTTTATGGCTATTTTTTCACCTCAAACCAATCTATCGGAGCATTATCGTCCGGTTCCCCGTTGTAGTTAACCATAATTTCCTCGCCCTTTTTAATTGTTTTTATTGCTCTGTAAATCATGGAGCGCGTTTTAAAATTTTGTTTCCAGTCGGCGTTGGGGGAGTAGGAATGGTTATAAATTGAACCAAAGCCAAGTACCAAAGCTGCCCCGCGGGTGGATCTCCATGGATAAACATAGTAATTAAGAAGTGTTTTTTCCAGGTGTTTTCGTTCTTTGGGAGTAAAAATCAAAACCGGAGCGTTTTCAACAATGTCTCCTTTTTTGAAATCCTTTAATGCAAATACCCCGCGTCCTTTTTTGGGAATCCTTTTGATTACAATATTACGTCTCATATTAGATATAATACCTTGTAATGAAAACTTGGCAAAGGGTCAAAGAGGACCCAAATCTTTTAAAAAATTATTTAGTCAGGGAAAAAGTCGTTGATACAATTCGCTCTTTTTTTAAAAAACGAGACTTCCGTGAAGTTTTTACGCCGATTTTGGTACCCGTTCCTTCAATTGAACCCAATTTGGAAGTTTTTAAGACGGAATTAAGAACATCAAAGGGTTTAAAAAGGGACGGATATTTGATAATGAGTCCCGAGTTCTCGATCAAAAAACTTATAGCGGGGGGGGTTGGAAACTGTTTCGAAATTACCAAATGTTTCAGGAATGAAGAAGAGGTGAGTGCTTTCCACAACCCGGAGTTCACCATGCTTGAGTGGTATAGGCTAAATGCCGACTATTTTGATGTGATGAAAGACTTTGAGAATCTTTTTTGCGAAGTTATTAAATCGGTTAACCCTAACGTCGATTTAACCAAATGGGAGTATCAGGGAAAACTCTATGATTTAACTCCTCCCTGGCCGAGAGTAAAAATAGCAGACGCGTTTAGAAAGTACGCCGGAGGCAACGTCTTGGAGGTGGAGGATGAAGATTTCTATAAGATTTATTTTAATGAGATAGAGCCGGAACTTTTGAAACTTAAAAAACCCTATTTTATTTATGATTACCCGATTTCCCAAGCTTCCCTTTCAAAGCAAGCAAAAGATCCGAGATTTGCCGAAAGGTTTGAAGTTTTTCTTGGGGGAGTAGAGTTGGGAAATTGTTTCTCGGAATTAACAAACCCTGTCGAACAGAAAAAACGTTTTGAGGCAGACCTCGCCGAAAGGAAGCGTTTGGGCAAAACAATTTATCCGATAGATGAAGATTTAATCAAAGCGTTGATGGAGCTGCCTGTCATGTCAGGAATTGCGGTTGGAGTAGACAGACTGGTTATGCTGGCGGCCGACGCCTCCTCAATTTCAGAAACGTTATTTTTCCCCGGGAAAGAGCTATTTGACCTCTAGCACCCCCCGGGCTTAAAATACACAGGTCTATGAATACAATTAATGCAGGTAACATTGCCAAAGGCGGCTTCATTATTTTTAAAGGAGCACCTGTTTTTATAACCAAAGCCGAGTTTATGTCTCCCGGAAAAGGGTCTCCCGTCATGCGTATTAAATTCAAAAATGTCAAGACCGGGACTGCCGGGGAATTTACCTATAAAACCGGAGAAATTGTCGAAGTTGCCGAAATCGAGAAAAAAGAGATGGAATATCTATACAGGGATGGGGAAGATCTTATTTTCATGGATCCGAAAAGCTATGACCAGGTCAATATACCCTTAGCACTTGTTGAGGATCAATTTGGATATCTCACCCCGAACCTTAAATGCTGGATTGTTTGGTATAAGGGTAGCCCCATCGGAGTAAACTTACCCGCCCATGTGACACTCAAGGTTACCGAATCCCCGGATGAGGTTACGGGGAATAGGGTTAACGCTCCCAAAAAGACCGTCAAACTTGAAACCGGAATTGAGGCCCAAGTACCATTATTCATAAAAGTCGGGGAAAAAGTGCAGCTCGATACGGGTACCGGCGAATATTTGGGAAGAGTTAAGTAATAGGTTAAAATATTGAGCGATGACCTTTTTACCGGCACTTTTGGCGGCGGCCCCCTTTATTTTATTTTTAATACTTCTTTTTTGGAGGAAAACAAAATTAGTTTGGGTTTCTTTGATCACCCTGGTTCTGGTAATAATTTTGGCTACCTTTTATTGGCAGACCTACCCGACTTATGTTTTTAATTCACTGATTAAAGGTTTTTTTGTGGCTTTTGACATATTGATCATTATTTTTGGAGCAGTTTTTTTTCTGGAGATCACGAGGGAAACAAAAATTATCGAAAATATTGGTTATCACCTGGAATCAATCTCGAGAGATATCAGAGTACAAGTCATATTTTTGGCTTGGTTTTTTGAAAACTTTTTGGAAGGAACGGCCGGATTCGGAACACCGGCTGCAGTTGTTGCCCCACTTCTGGTTAGCCTTGGGATTACTCCGATAAACGCAGTCATAATTGCCCTTCTGGGTAATAGTGCCTCGGGTGTCTTTGGTGCTGCCGGAACTCCAATTAAAGTGGGTTTTGGCGCCCTTGCCGGAGACCTTGTTCCCATTACGGCTGCAACCATCAATTTAATTGGTATTTTAGTGCCGGTTTTCATGCTCTGGTTTTTAACCAGGGGGAGGCAAAACTACAAGAGGGAATTTATCGAAGCTCTTCCTTTTGCAGTCTGGGCAGGGATTGCTTTTGCCATCCCTTCGATATTCACCGTTTTTATAGGTCAGGAGTTTCCCTCAATTTTAGGATCGGCGATTGGTCTTTCCTTGGTACTTATTACCACCAAGCTTGGGATTTTTATACCCAGGAAAGAAAAAGAACTTGTGGAAATACCTCATCCCGCCAAGCTCTCCTTAGGAAAAGTGCTGACTCCTTATTTATTTTTGATCGCGATTTTGCTTGTAGGCAAGTTTACGCTTGGTTCATTGGGAATCCGAATTCCAATCATCATTAAACACACATTTGCATTTTTTAATCCCGGCTTTGCTTTTATCATTGCCGGAATAATAACTTTGTTGATGTATAAAAAGGACATTAATCTCTTTACCTATTCGGTAAAAACGGCATTTAAAAGATCTTTAGTCCCGTTTTTGGTAATTGTTTTTATGTCATCAATGGCGCAAATTATGGTGAATTCCGTTTACAATTTGGCATCTCTGCCATCGATGATTGACTTACTGGCAGTCCATGTCAAAAATGCTTTTCTCCCGCTTTGGGCACCTCTGGTAGGAGCCTTCGGAAGTTTTCTTACGGGAAGCGTCACGATTTCAAATTTGATGTTCGGAAACTTTTTGGTCGCAGCCGCCAAAGACCTGGGTTTTAATATAGATAAAATTTTGGCACTGACTGTGGTCGGGGGAGCGGCCGGCAATATGATAGCCCTTGCTGACATAGTGGCTGCAGAAGCTGTGGTCGGTTTGAAACATAAAGAAAGGCAAGTTTTAAAGGGGGTCATCATTCCCTGCCTAATATATTTGATTTTAATAGGCATCGTGGGAATGTTTATTCTTTAGTTTGAGGAAAAAACATCAACACCTCACGTCTCCACCACAATGACTGCAGTTACTTATGAGTTGTCCAAACGGTCTTGTGTTGGTTGCCCCGCATTTGGGACAGGTAAAACTTAAAGAACCATATCTGTCTTCGTGATCAAACCCTGGAGTAATAGTAGAGGTTTTATAAGATAAGGATCGGGTTGTGGTCGAGATATTTGATCCGCCGCAACCGAATCTTTCAGGTTCCATCCCATATCCTTTATTCATCATCTCTGTTTCTATGTAAGCTCCATATCTTTTGGGTGCCAGATAGATCAGTTGGGGGTTTTCCACAATAGGTTTGGTTACGGTCCTGGCGACTTTTATAGCTTCCATCTTGTTTTTATCAGCCGTTCCATCAAGTATGCTTTTGAATCTGTCCTTTTCGGGAATGTATGGGTAAAGTAAGCTTTCGAGATATTCAAAAGGATTCATACCTTCAGGTACATCTAGCTTAAAAATTATGTCTCTGAGGTCGTCTGCTTGTTGCGGAAATGGGGTTCCGTTCCTGGCGATGGATGCCAGAAGCTGTCCCATTTCAAGACACATCTCGGGGGAGGCAACCGTGCTGATGTCGTACTTTTTGATGTAATTAAACCTGCCGTTTTTTGTTTTTGTCTTATGTCCGACCTCTATTCTTGATTCCGGCCAGGGCCCGGAGGGGCTTATCCATGTGTAGGTAAAGTCTGTGGGATCGTTTTTTAGGTTTTCGATAATTTTGTTGGCCGCTCTGGTTTCAGGGCTCTCGTCCTGGATAAACATCTCCGCAACATCCCTTTTGTCTTTTCCCGGGGCGATTACTTTTCTGTCGTTTAAGACAAAATATGTGGTATTCACTCTCGGAATGTCTCCGGATGACGCCTCTATCGCGAGAGAGGCGGTATCATAGGGAAGTGAGAAAAGCTTTTCGGGAGTATTGTAACGTTTTAGATCTAATGCAATTTCTTTTGACATATTCCTGCTCGGGACTAAAAAATTGGGCTCTGGATATACAGTTGCGGCACATCTACGGAATTTCACCGTAATTCACCAACTTCCCTAATTTACTTTCAATAAATTTTTTGGTCAAGTGGTATATTATTAAGTGAAGGGGGTGAGTAGAGTGAAATCTCTGAAGAGAAATAAAGAGTTAATATCCAAGATATTGGTATTTGGGGCGGTTATCTCGGTTCTATTTTCGGTTTCCGGTTGGATAGGGAGTGATATTTGGTTAGCCTCAACGCAATGGCTGTTGGTAGCTGCTGTATTGGCGCTTTTCAGCATTTATTTGAAATAATCCGAGCCTGGCGGTAATAACGCGTTAATTTTGCGGTAATTGTCACAGATTTGAGCTTGACATTGACAGGACTTAGTGTTAACTTTCGCTCAAGGTGAAAATAGGAAAGATTGTGGCCATCTTTGTAGTTTTGGTGGCAGTATTTGTCGGGTTTTTTCTTCTTTTCCCGAGTCTTAAAAAAAGACCGCCTTCATTGAATCTTCCACTTGCAACTCCTGGGATTGAAGAACAAATTGAACAAAAGTTTGGCGGTCTGGATATACCCGAAGATGCAGAAAAGACAGAACTCAAAAACGTTTCGGGGGATGAAGGAATGGGAATTGCGACAAGAAGTGAAATCTTGGCAGACCTACCGGACTTGGAAAAAGGTGAAAGCTACCAGGTATTGCTTAGTGACGGATCCAAAACCATTCTCTTGGGCAATCTGAGACTGGCAAAGGGCGGTTATATTCTTGAGTATGATTCTTCTAAATATCCGGGATTTAATCAAATAGTTGTTATGAAAGGATCAAAACGCATTCTGGAGGGCTCGTTTTAGTCTGGACGGGGGGATACTTTTTGAGTTAATATAGTTTTGCATGCAAATTACAATTTACTCCACAACAACCTGTCCCTATT
>DAHVYL010000001.1 GCA_027327685.1 Candidatus Woesebacteria bacterium | reverse complement strand
ACGGATGTGGTTTTCTTTAAATCCCAAAAGGCTGTAATTGCCGCGGAAACGATAGTGATTCCGCGCTCGCGCTCTTGTGCCATCCAGTCGGTAACAGTGGTTCCTTCATCGACAGAACCTAGTTTATAGGTTCTCCCGGTTTCAAAAAGGAGTCTTTCTGTGGTTGTGGTTTTTCCTGCATCGATATGGGCAATAATGCCGATATTACGTATTTTTTCATAGGAAACATTACGGTCTTTGGTGGCCGTAACTACAATGCTCGCCTTTTTTTTTGCTACCTCTGCCATGTTTTTTTAGTAAACGGTAGGAGGTCTACCATCTAAAGTGAGAAAATGCCTTATTGCTTTCTGCTGATTTTTCCATATCGGTTCTTTTCTTGACAGCCAACCCTTCACCCTTGGCCGCATCCATTATTTCGGTTGCAAGTTTTGCGGCGTATGTGTGGAATTCGGAATTTGGTCTTGAGTTTGCAGCCGCAACCAGCCATCTGACTGCCAATGATTCACGTCTCACTCCACGAACCGGTTGGGGCACCTGATATGCAGCCCCTCCGATGCGTCTCGGACGTACTTCCATCTCAGGCTTGATGTTTTCGATCGCTTGAGTAAACACCTTAAGAGGGTCTTCTTCCGCTTTCTTTCTTATGATATCGAAAGCTTCATAAATCTCACGTCTGGCAACGGACTTTTTGCCATCGTACATGCTCCTATTAATAAGTTTTGTAACAAGCCTGCTTCCATAAATCGGATCCGGCTCAACTATCCTCACCTTTGTTGTTCCTTTTCTTGCCATTATTTAGCTCCTCCTTGTCCTTTTTTGGCTCCATATCTGCTCCTTCCGGTTTGGCGTCCGCTGACTCCGGTTGTGTCATACCTGCCCCTGACTACATGATATTTTACACCGGGAAGATCTTTAACACGCCCTCCTCTGACCATGACAATTGAGTGCTCTGCCAGTTCGTGTCCCTCTCCGGGAATGTAGGCTGTAATTTCCTGTTTGTTGGAAAGCCTGACTCTTGCAACCTTACGAAGTGCGGAATTTGGTTTTTTGGGCGTCATTGTACGAACCGCCAGCACAACTCCTCTTTTGAAAGACGATGAACTTCCGGAAAATTTTCTGGTTTTTGCATTAAACCATCTCTTTAAAGCCATTGTTTTGGTCTTTTTTATAATTCTTTTTCTGCCGGTTCTGACCAGTTGATTAATTGTTGGCATATTACCCTTGGGACATCTGGGCTCTTTCCGGCGAAACCGGAATAAGCCTACCTATAATAACATTCTCTTTAAGACCTATAAGGTGGTCCTCACGCCCCAGGAGAGAGGCTTCCGTCAAGACGTCCGTTGTCTGCTCGAATGAGGCCGCCGAAAGCCAACTGTCGGTATAAAGCGCCCGCCTGGTAATACCCAAAACGACTTGTTGTGCACTTGCCGGTTCTCCACCTGCAGCCAACATCTTTTCATTTTCTTCATCAAAATTGGCTCGTGACGTAAGCTCGCCGGGTAAGAAAGGTGTATCCCCCGTGGTAACTATCCTGACCTCATCGCTCATCTTCCTGACTATTACTTCAACATGCTTGTCATTGATCGGAATCCCCTGAGATTCATAGACTTTTTGAATCTCACTGACAATATATTCCTGTGCCGCCCTCAGGCCTTTGATTGAGAGGATGTCCTTGATATCAAGTGCACCTTTTGCGAGAGCTTTGCCTGCTTCGATTAATTCTCCATCCTCAACTGCAAGTTCTAGGGTCTTGGGAACAATATATTCTTTCTCTTCCTTGGGAACTCCCTTAGAAGTTATTGTTATCTTCCAACCCTCATCGGTCTCAGAAATACGCGCTTTACCTGTAATTTCGGCCAGGGCTGAAACAACTTTAGGTAATCGTGCTTCAACCAATTCCTCAACACGGGGAAGACCCTGGGTCACATCAACCCCAACTACTCCTGCTGCGTGTTTGGTACGAAGCGTAAGCTGTGTTCCCGGCTCTCCAATTGACTGAGCCGCCACTACTCCAACCGGAGTCCCAATTTCGACAGGGCCTTTGCTTCCGAGATCCCACCCATAACACTTAACACAGATTCCGTGCCTTGCCTGACAGGTAAGGGGGGATCTGACAAAGACTGAGACTATACCCGTGTCGTCAATCTTCTTGGCTGCCGCCTGATCAATAATTTCACCGGCAGGAACAATTACCGTCTTACCGTCTTTTGACATCACGTCTTTGGCGGCAAATCTGCCGAAAATTCTGGCTGCAAATACTTGAGATCTGACCTCTTTTCTAATTTCCTGACCTTCTTTGGTACCACAATCGGGAAGTCTGACAATGAGATCGTGGGCAACGTCAACCAGTCTTCTTGTAAGATAACCCGCATCAGCAGTTTTAATGGCTGTATCAGTAAGTCCCTTTCTTGATCCGCGGGAGGAGGTAACATATTCAAACACAGATAAACCCTCCCTGAAGTTACTCTTGATGGGAAGTTCGACAATTTTACCCATCGGGTCCACAACCAAGCCGCGGATAGCCGCAAGCTGCTTAACCTGGTCACGGGAAGCACGACCGACTTTTGCATCTATTACAATACGAATCGGATTTGTCGGTTCCATTTCGTTCCAGGTTTTATCAGCCAGGTCCTCGGAAACATCAATCCAAACCTCCTGGCTTAAGCGCCTTTTTTCCTCAGCCGTAATCAGACCTTGATTAAAGTTTTCTTCTATTTCGGAAACTTTTTTATCAGCTTCTTCCAAAACTTTAGCTTTTTCCGGATAGACCTTTGCGTCAAAGATACCAAATGAAATTCCGGAAATTGTCCCTCCAAAAAATCCCAAATCCTTAACATCGTCAACCATTTGAGTCACCCGTTCCCGAGACACGGTCTCGTAGGCTCTGACAAACAAAGATTTGATAACAGATGATGTAACCGACTCGTTTATGAAATCAAAGTTTTCCGGTAGAACTTCGTTAAAAAGAAGCCTTCCGACAGTTGTTTCAACGATTCCCTTGCCAATTCTGACCTGAATTTGTTGCCTGATTTCAAGCTTACCCGTTTGTTGTGCAAAGATTGCCTCTTCTTTGTCGGCAAAAACCGTCGGATAGGTTCCAAGCCTGGCATCAATTGACGTAAGGTAGAAAACACCCAGGGCAATTTCTTTACTGGAGGGTGTTGCTGCCGGACCGCCATCGCTTGGTTTAAGTAAATTGTTGGTCGGAAGCATTAATGTTTTTGCCTCCTCCACCGCCTTTTCGGACAAAGGAACGTGTACAGCCATCTGGTCTCCGTCAAAGTCTGCATTGAATCCACTACAAACTGCCGGATGAAGTCTTATGGCACTACCCTCGATGAGAACCGGATAGAATGACTGAATTGACAGCTTGTGAAGGGTGGGTGCACGGTTCAAAAGTACTGGATGATCTTTCGTAATTTCCTCCAATATATCAAAAACTTCCGGCGGACGTCTATCGAGCATGTTTTTGGCACTCTTAACGTTCGGTGCAATTCCCCTTGCAATCATTTCTCTGAGAACAAACGGTTTAAACATTTCAAGCGCCATGTCTTTAGGGAGACCGCACTGGGTAAGCTTAAGTTCCGGTCCGACGATGATAACGGAACGTCCGGAATAATCGACACGTTTACCCAAAAGATTCTGTCTGAATCTTCCTTGCTTTCCCCGAAGCATATCGGAAAGAGACCTCAATGGCTGTCTGCCACGACTTTTCCTTGTTGCCTTCCTTTGGCTTGCGTCAATTAAAGAGTCGACGGCCTCCTGGAGCATTCTTTTTTCGTTCCTGAGAATTATTTCCGGAGCACCCAATCCGATAAGGTGTTTGAGACGGTTGTTTCTGTTGATAACTCTTCTATAAAGATCGTTAAGATCGCTAGTTGCAAAACGTCCGCCGGAAAGTTGAACCATGGGACGCAAATCCGGAGGAAGAACCGGCAAAACCTTCAAAATCATCCACGCCGGGTTTACTTTGGCACGCCTAAGACCGTCGATAAGCTTCAGCCTCTTGACGATTTTTATATACTTCGAGCTTCCACCCTTGGTTGAACCAATTTCTTCACGGAGAGACTTGGAAACTTCCTCAAGATTTATCCTACCAATCGCCTCAAATACGGCGTCTGCCCCCATTTTGGCCGTAAAGAAGTCTGTTGCCTGGTGATCATATAGTTCATCAAATTCTTCCTCACTCAAAATACTCAACGGACGCAGTCCTTTGATGATAATTGTCAGGTTGTCAAAAAGTTCGTTTGTCCTGGAAATAGTATTTTTTTCTTCTTCACTAATGGCAGCTTCCTTCTTCCTCAAATTGAGTTCTATCTCTGCCATGGCCAGGGAGGCTTGTTCTTTGTCCTTGATTTTTGTAGCAATTTTACCTTTGGCTTCATTCTCTTCGGCTTTTAAACTATCGCGCCTGGACTTAAAGTTATCGGCAATCTCTCCCAAACTTTCCTCTTTAGCTTCCTGAATATTTTTAACGGCGACTTTTCTGCCTTCTTCATCAACCTCGGTAACAAGATATCTTGCAAAATAAATTACTTGTTCAATCCCTCTGGGAGCCACACCCAAAAGAAGGGATATTTTTGAAGGGGCTCCTTTGAAAAACCAAACATGGGCAACTGGTGTGGCTAGAGCGATATGACCCATGCGCTCACGCCTGACTCTACTTTCCGTGACTTCAACTCCGCATTTATCACAAATCACTCCTTTATACCTGATTCTCTTGTACTTCCCACAATAACACTCCCAATCCTTGGTAGGACCAAAGATTCTTTCGTCAAAAAGACCGTCTTTTTCAGGTTTTAGAGTCCTGTAATTGATTGTTTCAGGCTTTGTTATTTCGCCGCGAGACCATGCCCGAATCTGCTCTGGAGAGGCAAGCATGATAAGTAAACTCTTAAAATCTGCTAAGTTTTTTAGATCTGCTAATTGTTCCATATGAATTTGATATTTTAGTTCACAACTTCCTCGATTTCCATGGGACTTCTATCGGCAACTAATTCATCCGTTGCTACCACTTCGGCCCCGGCCGCCCTGGCCAATTCTTGACCTTCGGATACTCCCTCCATGACCTCCTTGGCTATAATTGCTCCTTTAGGATCCACGGCCAAACCCAAAGAGTTGAGCTCACGGACCAAAACCTTGAAGCTTTCGGGAATTGTTGATTCCGGAATTTCCGTGCCCTTAACAATAGCTTCAAATGCTTTGGCGCGGCCCAGGACGTCATCGGACTTAATGGTAAGCATTTCCTGAAGGGTGTGGCTTGCCCGATGCGCCTCCAAAGCCCAGACCTCCATTTCTCCCAAGCGCTGACCTCCCATTTGGGCTTTTCCTCCCAGGGGCTGTTGGGTAACCAAAGAGTACGGACCCGTAGACCTGGCATGGGTTTTATCCTCCACCATGTGGATAAGCTTCATTATGTAGCCGACCCCCACAACCGTATCTTCCTGAAATGCCTCACCGGTACGACCGTCATAAAGCCTTGCCTTTCCGTTGACCGGAAGGCCGGCCTTTTTAAGTTCTTCCGCAATAACGTCTGCCCCGATTTTGTCAAAAACTGGGAGGGCTCCTTTAATTCCTTCGGATCTTAAAGCCCAACCAAGGTGTGCCTCCATGAGCTGTCCGAGGTTCATACGGGAAATGACGGAAAGAGGTGAAATGAGAATGTCAACCGGGGTGCCGTCGGATAGATAGGGCATGTCGGCAACAGGCATAATTTTGCTGACAACTCCCTTGTTTCCATGTCGTCCTGCGACTTTGTCCCCAACCGTAATTTTCCTGATTTGGGCAACTCTGACAATCACTTTTTTAATAACTCCCGGGCCGAGTTCGTCACCTTTGTCTCTATCGAGAATTTGAACGTCAACCACGGTTCCGCGCTCGCCATGAGGAACTCTTAAAGAGGTATCACGCACTTCGCGTGCCTTTTCACCGAAGATCGCCCTGAGAAGCCTTTCCTCGGACGTGAGCTCTGTCTCACCTTTAGGAGCGATTTTCCCGACTAAAATATCATTTGGTCCGACTTCTGCCCCGATCATAACTATACCGTCCGAAGCAAGGTTGGCCAGTTCTGTTTCAGACACGTTTGGAATATCATTGGTAATTTCTTCAGGTCCAAGTTTTGTGTCGACAACTTCCGACTCATATTCCTCAATGTGAATTGAGGTTAAAAGGTCGTCTTTAACCAACCTGTCGGAAATAAGAATTGCGTCTTCAAACCCATATCCGCCAAGGCTGGTGTAGGCAATTGTAAGATTTCTTCCAAGCCCCAACTCGCCGCTTTCGCTCGCAGGGCCATCGACCAAGAGATCCCCTTCAGAAACTTTCTGTCCGGGTTCAACTCTGGTTATTTGATTATAGCAAGTTGAGTGTGCCGTGCGTTTGAATTTGGTTAAGAAATAGATCTCTCTGGATCCGTCATCCGTTATCTCAACATCGTCCGTGCTCAGTTCCCCATTTTTTAGTTTTTTATCAAGCTTGACTATAACTTTTTCTCCGTCCGCAAACTCCACGGTTCCTGCATGCTTTGCCACAATTACTCTCTGCATTCCGGCTGAAATTTCAGCCTCCATCCCGGTTCCAACAATCGGGGACTCCGGATTAACCAAAGGAACGGCCTGACACTGCATGTTTGAACCCATGAGCGCTCTGTTACCTTCATCGTTGGCCAAAAACGGAATGAGAGACGCCGATGCCCCCACCACCTGACGCGGAGTAACATCAATGTATTCGACCAAATTGGAGGCTCCTTCTATAAACTTCCCCTTATATCTGAGAGGTACCCTTTTATCCGTAATATAGCCGTTTTCATCGACACTAACGCCCGAGTGTGTAACATAGTGGTCCTCCTCATCGTCCGCTGTGAGATAGACAATTTCATCGGTAACTCTGGCTTTTTTACCGTTTTTCTCTACTTTCTGATACAGGGTTTCAATAAAGCCAAATTCGTCTACTTTTGCATAGAGTGCGAGATAGGTAACCAGTCCAATATTCGGTCCTTCGGGAGATCTGATCGGGTCAATTCTTCCGTATTGCGATGCATTAACGTCACGAATTGAGAAACTGGCACGCTCTCTATTAATTCCACCTGTGCCCAAAACCGAAACACGGCGGAGATTATCGACCTCGCTTAAGGGGTTCGTGTCGTCCAAAATTGTAGAAAGTTGATTGCTTCTGAAAAATTCATTCAAGGACGCAATCAGAGGCCTGGCGTTGATTAAAGTTGCCGGAAGAGGTTTATCATCCGGTGAGATCAAGCTCATTTTTTCCTTAACGCTTCGTTCCAATCTCAAAAGACCCACTCTGAAAGCGTTGACTGCAACAAGCTCACCAACACGCCTGAGCCTGCGGTTACTGAGATGGTCTATATCGTCAAGTTTGCCTGTTCCGTTTTGTAAACCGATTAGATAGGAAATAACAGCCATCGCGTCCTGACGGGTCAAAACCCATGTGGATTTCTCATTGGGGAGACTAAGACCCAGTTTTTTATTTATTTTGAATCTTCCGACTTTACCAAGATCATATCGCCTGCCATCCGTAAATAGGCTCGCGAAAAGGGCTTCGGCATTTTCCAAAACAGCCGGCTCTCCGGGTCTCATTTTCCTATAAATTTCAATCAAGGCTTCCTCCTGTGTTTTAGTCGAATCTTTTGTCAGGGTTGCGGCAATATACCGATGGTCCTTATCCTTGTCTATATCCTTGAAGGCATCAACTATCATTTGGTCAGAATCAACTCCCAAGGCTCTTAAGAATGTCGTTGCCAAAACTTTTCTTCTTCTATCGATCCTGGCGTAAATTAGATCTCCCCTTGTTACTTCAAACTCAAGCCAGCTTCCATGAAGGGGTCGCACTTCGGCTTTGTAAAGAATACGTCCCGATGATGGATCGAGTTCACCGGAAAAATAGGCACCGGGAGACCTGACGATTTGATTAATTACGGCTCTTTCGATTCCGTTAATGATAAATGTTCCTGCGGAGGTCATCTGAGGAATGTCTCCCAAAAACACATCCTGCGTAACTTCTTGCCCTGTTCTTTTATTAACCAGCGTCGCCCGGATTTTGAGAGGGGAAGCAAAGGTGATTCCTTTTTTCTGGGCAAGTCGTGGAGAAATTGTGGGAAGTCCTAACGAATGGTCACCTAAAAAAAGTTGCCAGTTTTTACCTGTGAAATCATCTATCGGAGAAACATTTGTGAGCTCTTCTTTTATACCCTCTCCCAAAAACCATTGCCAACTTTCTTTTTGAACTTGGCTTAAGTTAATTTTTGGTAATTTTTTTTCTTCTTTACCAAAATTTCGGCGGGATAGTTTTTGAGCTGTCATTATTCTTTGGTAATTATTAAAACACTAAAGACCCGCAACATTGAAGCGAGACGGGCGTACCATTTATGTACGCCTAAGATGGGATTATATAACGAATGATCTTATTGTCAACACCCAATCCACCCTTTTACTTGCCTAAATATTTAGAAATGTTGGTGTTATGCTCCTCCAATGTCCGGGCATAGTGGATCTGCCCTTTTGCGTCATGAATGTAGTACCAATAATCGCTTTGGGTTGGGTTGTAAACTCCTTTTATGGAAGAAAGTCCCGGGCTGGCGATGGGGGACGGGGGAAGACCCCGATTTTTATAGGTGTTATATGGAGACTTTATTGACAGATCATCCAAGGTCAAAATCGGCCACCAATCTTTTGACGTTCCCACGGCATATTGCACTGCCGCATCCGTTTGAAGAGGCCAACCTGAATTTAATCTTTTAATGAGAATACCTGCCACAACCGGACGTTCTTTGTCGGTTTTCGTCTCCCGTTCAAGGAGAGACGCCAGAGTAATTGCCTGTCCAAATGAAAGTCCGGAACTATTTTCCAAATCGCCGGTTCTCGAGGCAAAGGTATCAAGCATTCTTTTAACAACAGTGGAGGCGGCTACATCCCTCGGAAAAAGGTATGTGTCCGGAAAAAGATAGCCTTCTTTACCCTCGGATGCCTGCAGGAAATCAGCAACAAAAGAACTGTCCCTACCCAGAGTTGCGGCAACTTTCTGAGCCACCTCTTCACGCCTCAATCCCTCCGGAATTGTTACCCAAAGCTCAATCGGGCCCTTAAAAAGAGCGTCGGCGGTTTGAAAAAGAGAATATGAAGGGGTTAATCTAAATTCTCCTGTTTGGATTTTTCCAGACTGGCCAGTAAATTGTAGGTAAAGCTTGAAAGCAAGAGCGTTTTTTATTAGTCCGGCGCTTTCAAGTTTATTTCCGATCTGAGATGCCGAAGCACCCTTTGCAATTATAAAATAACTGAATTTTTCCGCATCTGAAACAGGTCTTGAGTTTTTATAAAACCAGAAACTCACCCCGGCGACAATAATGATCAGGAAAAGTGGTAAAAACAGCAACTTTTTCATAAAGAAAATAAACCCATAAAGAACCGGCTAAACAACTTCCTCAAGAAGAGCTCTTCTATATTTATCGGTTTTGGGGCTATGAATAAATATCCTTCCGCATTTTATACAAGTCACTTGCTCCCCATATTTTGTCTTTTTAACCTTACCGTCAGCCAGAGGAGTTCCGCAACCAACACACCTCCCTTGGGAAAGCAACCAGGCCTGCATCGGGGCAATAACACTTTTAAACATTGCTACTTAAAGTATACCATGAAACCTTTGGGGTCAAGACTGACTATCCAAATAGTTCTGAAGCATTATCGTGGCAGCGTAGGCATCTTCCATCTTACGGCGCTTTTTCCGACTTACTCCCGCCTCAACCGACATTCTTTGGGCATCTTGAGAAGTCAATGTTTCATCAAATGTCTCAACTGTGATTCCCGATCTTTTACTTAGAGTAAGACCAAACTTCTTAGACTCTTCTCCCATTTTTCCTTCTGAAACTCCGACAATAACCTTGTCTATCCTTTCCTCTTTAATTACCCTTTCTATTCCCTGCCTAAGAATTCCAGGGTCTTTATATCTGATTACTTTTAACGGTTCGGCCAAAGGACCGTCGGCAAGCGAGAGTCCAACTTTACTTTTTCCATAATCGATTCCCAATATTTTCATAATATGCTTGCATATTATACAAAACTCATCATAGAGTTTTATATAAACTCACTCCTAATCTCCGGGAGGAACAACTCTGGCTCTAACTATTAATCTTTTTGGTTTCCTCGGATCCCCCGGTGGAACACAGGTCACAAGTGTCACAAAAGAATCACTCGTATCCTGATCCAAAACCTGAAGATCGGTAGGAAGAACTTCAAACATTTCCTCAACCTTGTATGTATAGGAAACACCGTCATAGTTGATATATATCGGGTCTCCCTTTTTTAAAGTTGGAAGCATGGTAAAAATTGAAATATAATTTTTGGGGTTATTAAAAATCGGCAGAATGGAGTGGCCGAAAATCACGGCATTACCCCGCTTACCCGGAAGAGCTGTCCCCGGATACTGGATAAGACTTTTCGAAAGGTCTTCTCCACCAATTGCAACCGTTGCCGAATCTATCCTTAACTTTGGGATACTGATTTTGTAATAGGAAACAACAGGCACAGAAAAATCTTCCTGAGTAGCTCCACCCGTAAACCAACTACTGGCCCTTGTACCCTCGGACGTCCCCCTTGTCCCTGTTGTTAAAATCTCTTGGATCTGACCCCCCGAATCAGCAAGTGGAGAAACAAATTTTGTATAGTTTTTGGAATAGGTCGCATCATAACTGATAATCGGGTAGACAACCCCCACCAAAATAGTCATTCCTGAAATGCCGGAGACAATGGCCGACAGGCGTAGTATTGCTTTTTGCGTCATGCTATCAATTCTACTACATAAATGGGGGTGTCACTCGGGTTTGATATCTATGACAATATTTTTGGAAATTCTCGGAATGGTTTTAAGAGGGGTGGGGAATTTAATTTTCAAAGCAACGTCTGCATGATCAAACCCGGGAATTGAATTTAAATAATCTGTAGCCACAGATGCGGTTTTGCCCAATATTATGCTTTTGATTTTTTCCGTATCAACATTCGGTAGGAAATTGCCCCCAACTACAGTGTCATAAGTGTACTTACCGTTCTCTTCGCCTACGAAGGTAAACTTAAAATCTACCTGGTCCGAAGAAAGGGAATAACCTGCCGGAGCTTTGCTATCCAAAACTCCTTTCGCATAATCCAGAAGTTTGTTTCTATCTGCCGCCAGTCCGGTTGCACTAAGTTGAAGTGAAAGTTTGAGGCTATCAGCCTGATCCCCCACTTCATTATCAAAATTCTCATTCACCGTATCAAGCGCAGCCAAATCACTGACAAAGACTTCGCTACCGGACACCTGAGTCAACAAATTTGTTCTGGCGCTTTGGCTAAGTTCATTCTTTAGACCGGTTTCCAGTTCCATCTGATCTTCTTTGCTCACAGCCGAAATTTGCTGGCTGCTTCCTCCGCTAAAATCTGCCGTTGAGGTTGCGGCAACAAGTGCTTTTGAATAATTTCCGACACTGAAAACTTCACCCTTGGCAAGATTGTATTGAGATCCGATATCATATGCGGTTACTCCTACCGTTGCCGTTCCTGGCGAACCCGGTAAAAGCTGTCCGGAGACGGAGGCTTCATTGTCCGTTACAAATTTAAAGCCGGAGGATGAGACTAACAGTGTTCCGGCAGACAGATTTATAGCAGTCCCGTTTCCGTTAGCAATTTGTACAGTTCCGGCTGCCTTATTGCCAATCAGTTTCGTACCCGTTGTCGATTTTGTTTTTTCTCCAGATACCTGATCCGTCAAAACTCTGGCAGGAATTATGCCGTTTTCCCTGTCAAACTGACCGCCACCGTCAAAAACGATCTGCACATTTTCCTCGGCTCTTTTCGGAGTTACAAAAATGGTTACTCTTGCAGCCTGCACAAACCACCACAGAACGATAACCGCAACAAACCCAAGCCCCAAAGCTCCTAAAGCTATCATCAAACTTTTATTTTTACCGCCGGGAAGAGCGTTTATTTTGGGGAACATTCTCGAAAACGAATGAAATAAACTTTTGGACTTGGCCAAATAATCCGTCGCTATCTTTACAGGGGTGGCACCGATAGCACCGGGGGGGCGGGGTTGGGGTTGAGCAAATTGAGGGGGAGCTTCCGTGGTTCCATGATCCTCCACAGGAATAATGTTTTGAACATCTTCCTTTTTCATGGAAGAAACATCTCCGCCGACTGAAAAACCGAGGCTCTCTGCAGAAAGAGGTTTTTGTTCCTGGGGGGGTGCCTCATTCTCTTCTTCAATAACTTGCTCCTCCTCACTTTCATCGCTGGTCACAACGGATGTTACATTTCCAATTTCGGCTCCTCCGGCAAGCGCTGTTGCTAAAACTTTTCTATCTGTTGCCAATATTTCAACCTGCGGGGTGTGTAAAAAATTGATTTTTCCCTCACTCCAATTTGCCTTAATCAGGGTTTGTTTTACATTCTCCATGTCTCCCTCCCTGCCATCGTAAACTACAAATCTGGTAGGAAGCGGGGCTACACCGTCGAACCTGGAAAGACCCTCTACAACATCATCCGACAAGGAAACGCTTCTTGAAACTTCGGTCGTACCGACCAATTCTCCCAATTTAAAAACTGAGAGCTCTAGATTTTCATCACCGGACTTTAAAACAATTGCATTAAGAGGGGTGCCTTCTTCAGATTTGTAAAGGTGAGCTATGGCTTCGGGTAAAACCACAAAACCAACCGGAGTCAGTGAAAGTTCCGTACAAAGATTTTTTATTTTACCCAAATTTTCGGGAGAGATTTCACCGTCTTTTACCCAAGAAGTAGATACACCAAAAACAGTTTTTTGGGGTTCCGGATAATTGTCCGGCAGTTTTTGTATAGCCGAGGATAGAGCGGCATCTGTTGCTTCGATCAACTCGCTTTCACTTTCCCAGGGAATTCCGGCTCCCACACCGACAACTTCAGCCGTTCCTTCTCCTACATACCAAATTCCGGATTGTACCAATCCTTTTTCAATGACAAGCGCCCAGAAAAGTTCCGGGGGGCTATCTCTACTTGTCAAAAAATCTTTGAGGTTCATAAATTATTTTAGAGCCGCATAGACCCGCAGTATTCCCGACCCTATTTTTTCCTGTTTAATTATTTTAACACCACCGATCTCTCCTGTGTGAGTAACGTGGGGCCCTCCGCACACTTCTTTGGAAAACCATACCTCACCCGAATTCCCAATTGTATAAACCTTTACCTCGTCGCCATATTTTTCGGCAAAAAAGTGCATTGCACCTTCCTTTATGGCATTGGGGAGACTCATTACCTTGAAACTAACCGGCAAATCCTCTTTTATTTTGAGATTGATCAGATTTTCAACTCCCTTGATTTCTTCATCCGCAAGTTTTTGTGAATGGGAAAAATCAAACCGCAAACGCTCGCTTGTTATATGGCTCCCTTTTTGGCCGATATGATCACCCAGTATCTGTCTCAACGCGGCGTGCAGGAGGTGTGTCGCAGTGTGGAGTTTGGTAGTAGCAACGGAGGCTTCGGCAAGACCACCTTTAAACATCCCTACTGAGGCACTTCGTGAAGACTGCCTGTGCTTCTCGAACTCTGATTCAAAGGCATTTCTTTCTACCAGGGAAAAAACCATGCCGTTCTGGCTGAGAATTTCCATCGTCAGCTCCAGCGGAAAACCTTCTGTCTGATAAAGATCGAAGGCAAACTCTCCATCTATTTCGTCTCCTCCGGAAACGGCCTTGGTCAATCTTGCTAAGCCTCTTTTTAAGGCAGCCTCAAAACGCGTGGCTTCGGCATTTAAGTTGTCCTCGATAAACTGCCAATTTTTATTAACATTAGGGTAAAATCTCCTATATTCTTCCGCTATATGAGAAATTGCTCCCCCGGAAATCCCCGATCCCAAAAGATGAAAGTGAAACATTGATCTGCGAATTAATCTTCTTAATGCATAACCATGAAGCTTGTTTCCGGGAATTACCCCTTCACTCAGCAGATTTACGGACGCCCTAAGGTGATCCGCAATAATACGGAAGCTTTTATCCTTGCCGGAATCAGAGTTGTATTCAATTCCGGTTTCCTTCTCAATTTTTTTGATGACGCCGGAAAATATATCTATATGAAAAACGTCCGGACTATCCAAAACTGCAGCCGCAATTCTTTCCAGACCTCCCCCAAAGTCCACATTTTTTTGAGGCAGCTCCATAAGTTTCCCGTCTTCCATTTTTTGATACTGCATAAAGACGGAGTTGCCGATTTCCAAAAACTTTCCGCAGTCGCAATTCGGGTGGCAAAACTTACCAAATCTGGGGTCATGGGAAACACTCTTAAACTCGTAGAATATTTCGCTGTCGGGTCCGCCAATTTCTCCGGTTGGCATTTTAGAAGGCTCGCCGGCACGACTCCACCAATTTTTCTGAGCATCATAAAAATGAATATGGCTTTCGGACACTCCTATTTTTTTCCAAATCTCAAAGGATTCGGTGTCTTTTGGAACTTCATCATTACCTGCATAAACGGACACGTGGAGTTTTTCCGGATTAAGCCCCAGCTCTTGAGTAAAAAACTCCCAAACCCAGGAAAGCTGTTCTTTTTTAAAATAATCCCCCAAACTCCAGTTACCCAGCATCTCAAAAAAACTAAAATGTCGATTATCCGCAACCTCGTCTAAATCCTGCATACGAATGGATGGTTGAATGTTTACCAACCTTTTCCCATCTTTGTGTTTTTCACCCTTTAAGAAAGGTACTAATTGTTGCATGCCGGCCGAGGTAAAAAGAGTTGTGGGATCGGAGTCTATTACAAGCGGACTGGGAGTAATTTCAATGTGGCCGTTTTTCTTAAAAAATTCCAAATATCTTTTCCGAATCTCATCTGTGCTCATGGCTAAAGTATATCATTTTTAGCCACCGTGAGTTTCAAGTTTTTTCCCCTTGTGAAGAATTTCCATTACGGAGGTTAATTTGTCCGGTCGAATCAGTCCCCCTCCCAAAATGGAATCTTCCAGAAGACTGTTTAGTCTTTTAACGGCCCGCCGAAGGTCAATAATTATGAGCATTACCTGAATGCCAACAACTACAAGTAAAAAAGTTAGGCTAATAACTACTACGATCAAAAGTGTTTGAACAGAATCCATATTTTAAATAATTATTAATTAGTTGATTGTTGCACTTCTATTTTACGCTCTATTACCGTTTCTTTTCCAGACCTAGAAACGGCTCTTACAACAACTTCTTCCGCCATTGGCGAAACTTCTAGATCCGTAGAAAATTTTCCGTCTTCATCCACCAAAACTGGCTGATTATCGACTGTTATTTTTACATCCATATCGGTCGAACCAAAAACCAAAACAGAATTCCCGCTCACAATTTGTCCTTCTACCGGACTAACAAGATCAATCTTTGGAGGTGATGTAAATTTTATGTATTGGAAAGCCAAATATCCTAAAATAAGGGCAATCACCAATGATATTCCCAATATAAATGTGAACTTCGGATTCCAGGATGGTTTTGAGGAGATATCGGGTTTTGGGTTTATACTTAATTTTTTAGGAGGATAGTCGCGCTTCAAGACTGCCACCGCCATCCTTTCGTCTATAGAAAGAGCGGAGGAAATACTTTTAACAAATCCGAGCACTGTCGGAAAAGAGGGCAGAGCCTGCCAATTCTCGTTTTCGATTGCCGCAATGAAGGATGATTTTATTTTTGTGATCTCCTCAAGCTTCTGGTGGGAATAATTTTTCTCCTTACGGGCATTTTCCATGATCTGACCTATTTTCTTCATTTGTTCGGGATGTGTTGATTATTATGATAGCAGAAAAACGGGCTTTGGCTGTCATTCAGACAAAAATTGGTTGGGATCTCCGCTCAATGAGAATTGGCTCCGGGTGCTTTATGACGATTGTTCTGAGGGGGGATTTCCGAAGGAGGCTAAAAACTCATCGGCATTTTGCACTAATACTTCTCGGGCTTTGCTTCCACCCTCGCTGGTTGCAATAACCCCGGCAGCTTCCAGTTGATCAACAATTCTAGCAGCACGGGCATAGCCTATTGAAAGTCTTCTCTGAAGAAGCGAGGCCGAGGCTCTATCATACTGGCAAACAATTCTCACGGCTTCTTTGAAAAGATCATCCACCGTACCGTCAATGCCGGGAACGGAAACCGTTCCTGCCTTAGCCATTGTTGTCACCTCATCCGTGTATTGAGGATTTACCCCTTGGTTCTTAAGGAACGACGTAAGGGCAGCCACCTCTTTATCACCAACGAACGCGCCCTGAATCCTGACTGGTTTAGCCTGTTCTGGAGGAAGATAAAGCATGTCCCCCCGGCCTAAAAGTTTCTCAGCACCTTGTGTATCCAAAATAACTCGAGAGTCGACCTGGGAGGCAACAGCAAAAGCAATCCTACTCGGAACGTTTGCCTTAATGAGTCCTGTTATAACATCAACCGAAGGTCTCTGGGTGGCCAATACCATGTGTATTCCGGTTGCCCGGCTCATTTGGGCAATCCTTGTAATTGAGTCCTCAACTTCAACGGGTGAAAAAAGCATAATATCGGCAAGTTCATCGATAAAAAGAACAATATAGGGAAGTGCTTGGAATCCGGACATTTCATTATATGAATCAATGTTCCTGGCTCCGGCCTGCGCAAAAAGCTTATAGCGCCTATCCATTTCGCTCAAAATCCAGCGAAGTGCCGAAATAACCTTATCAGGTTCAACAATGACCGGCGCAAGAAGGTGCGGAATACCACCATAGCGGGTCAGCTCAACCCTTTTAGGATCAACCAAGATAAGTTTTACCTCCGTCGGGGCCGCCCTGAAAAGAAGGGAAATTAAAAATGCGTTTATACAAACAGATTTACCGGAACCTGTCTGCCCGGCAATCAAAATGTGAGGCATTTTTGCAATATCGGCGACAATGGGTTTTCCCGAAACATCGAGTCCCAAGGAAACTTCAAGCTTAGACTTCGCTCCCTGCATTTCCTGAGATTCCATAATTTTTCTAAGCGGTACGAATTCGGCAGAGCGATTGGGAAGTTCGATTCCCACCAGGTTTCTGCCCGGAATCGGGGCTTCAATTCTGATGGTTCCCGTGGGTGCGGAAAGGGCGAGTGCCAGATCCCTTTCCAGGGAAGTAATTTTGGAAAGTTTTGTGCCAAGAGCTACTTCTATTGCATACTGGGTGACAGCCGGTCCGAGATTAACCTCAACCACATTTGCAGTAATCCCGAAAGATTCCAAAGTCTTTTCTATTGTTGCAGCATTGCCCTTAATATCTCCCCTCTCTGCGTGTCCTCCGTCAACTTCCCCAAATATGTCCATCGTTGGATATCTCCAGACAGTTTCTTCACCCGGAACATTACTCACAAGTTTTTGTTCTAACGGTTCCTTGGAGGGAGGAGTGGGAGAGGCCCCCTGTTTTACTCCACCGGATGTGGTAAAGGTTCCTCCCGTAACTTTCATCTGCCCTTTCGGAAGTATCCCACCGCCAACTTTTATCTGAGTTTTACCGCCATATATATAAACCCCGGCCTGTCTGAAAAATTCTTTGAAGATTTTATAAACTTGATCAATTGATGTATTAAATAGAATTATCAAGCCAATCATCCCTACGCCTACAAAAATAATTCCTGCCCCAACTCCCATCACAAGCTCCGCAATCGAAGCCCAAACCGTCTCCCCGGCCGTTCCGGCACGGCCGAGTGCCATCACGGAAATGAAGAAAAGAATTCCGCCGACAACTACATTGGGCTGACCCAAAACAAATTTAACTTTTGAAAGAAGGAGAGCAAATGAAAGAAAGATAAAGGGCAAAAAGATTGATGACCAGGAAAAATATTTCAAAAGAAACTCATTAAATCCTGCAAGAATCATTCCTTGGCGCGAAAAAGAAATAAGAATAAGCCCTGCTATCGAAAAGAAGATAATTTGAGAAATCGAAAACATCGACTCCTTTTTTAATTTCAACTTAAATGACCTCTTTGTGAATCTTTTTCTCTTCTTGCTCATATTTCAATCATTGTATATCGAAGTGTGCTTAAACCTCAACCACAACGGGAAGAATCATCGGGCGGCGCCCGGTCTTTTGATAGAAAAACCGCTCCAAGAAATCAATTGCAATATTTTTAACAACATTAGCATTAATAGATTTTTTCTTTTGCAGGGCTTTTATGAGCTCACGGCTTGCATCTTCGAGAATGCTTCCGTATTTCTGTTCAAAAACAAATCCGCGACTCATGATTTCGGGGTTTTGCAAAAGGGTGCTTTCATTTCTATCAAAGTGAATTATGGCTATTACGATTCCCTCCTTGGAAAGGATGTGCCGATCCCTCAAAACCACATTTCCGACATCTCCGATTCCCAGTCCATCGACCATTACCTCTTTTACCGGAATTTTGCCAGCACGCTTTGCGTATTGATTACTAAATTCAACAACCTCTCCGGGTAAAAGTTCCAGCACATTTCCTTCGGATGCGCCCATTTTTTGGGCGATAAGCCCATAGGCTCTCATGTGTCTGATTGTTCCCCCGATCGGAATATAATACTTGGGCTTGACCAAAGCAAAAAGCATCTCGATGTCTCCAATACTGCCGTGTCCGGAAACATGCAAATCTTCCTGCATGTCATAATAGTGAACGTCAACGTCCGCCTCAATCAGTTTGTCTACCATAAAATCAACATTTGCTTTGCTTCCCGGCGGGGCAGGATCTGAAGAAAATATCACGGCGTCACCTTTTCCGATTGTCAGAAAATCATGCTCCCCCATACAAAGTCTGTAAAGTGCGCTTCCGGGCTGTCCATAACTTCCCGAAATAATATACAAAATCTTATTGGGTGGAAGCCTTGATGCCTGTTTCGACTTGACTACCAGATCATTCGGGTAAAAAAGATATCCCAGATCTTTCGCAATGGTAGCCTTTCTTTCGATAGAGCGCCCAATAAAAACAATCTTGCGTCCCAATTTTGCTGCCACATTTATTGTTTGTTGAATGCGGCTAATGTTACTGGAAATGGTCGTTAAATAAACTTTTCCGGAAGCGTCACTTGCAATTGCCTCGATTCTGTTCTCAATTGAAAGCTCACTCTCGGTGTAGCCGGGGGTGTTGGCACCCAAGGCATCCGATGCCAGTGCCAAAGTTCCCTGTGAAGCCAAAGTCGCCAATTTGGCCACATCAAACGGACGGCCGTCAACGGGCGTCCAGTCAAACTTGTAGTCGGGTACGTGGAAAATTTTTCCCTCGGGAGTATCTATGCAAAAACCGACTCCGTCGGGTACCGAATGACTTACCCTAAAAGGAGTAATTTTGAAAACTCCAAGCGTCAGGACATCGCGTTCCGGATCAAAAACCGAAATTTTTGGAGATTTCATAGCATAATCATCAAATTTATCCTGGATAAAACCTGCCACCAACTTTGAAGCATAAACTGTCGCGTTCACATCCTTCAAAAGAAACGGAAGCCCACCGAGATGATCCTCATGACCGTGGGAAATCAAGATCCCCCGAAGTTTTCCGGCATTTTGTTTAATATAGGAAAAGTCCGGAATTACAAGATCGACACCAAACATCTCAGACTCCGGGAAGCCGACACCACAATCGACAATAATCATGTCGCCTCCGTATTCATAAACATACAGATTTTCGGTTACTCCCGTGGTGCCCGACAAAGCGATAAATTTAAGCTTGTTTTTCATAAATTTCTAGATCAGTCCCATCTGTTCCGATTTCGGAACTTCCTTTTTCTTCCCTTCTCCCATTCTACGCAAAATTTCTTTCAATTCGTAGAAGTCATTCTTTTCGGCCTCCAAAACGTTGCCGTTACGCAAGGCGGCGGCGGGATGATACATCGGAACAACAATAATTTCTTTGTCTTTCCAAAAAACCCTGTGTTTTTTACCGTGAACCTGTGAAATAAAAACATTGGGCAAAAACTTGGCCATTGAGAATCTCCCCAAAGTGATAATCACTTCCGGGTTGATTATTTCAATAATCTTGTCCAGATATTTTCCATAAGCGGCGATCTCCGAAGGTTCCGGATCCCTATTACCGGGAGCTCTGTGATGGACTATGTTGGTTATAAAAACTTCTTTCCGCTCCAAACCGGCCATCGGTAGAAGTTTATCCAGAAGTTTTCCTGCTTGTCCCACGAAAGGCAATCCTTGCTGGTCCTCATTGAAACCTGGCCCCTCGCCGATGCAAAGAATTTTGGCTTCGGTATTTCCTACCCCGAAAACCAATTTTGTGGCACCTTCCTTTAACGGAAGTGAATCATCACCCTCCATCTTATCTTTCAATTTGTGCAGTGAGGTATATTTATCCATAATAAGGTTCTTCAAACTTGCCCATCCTCTACAAACTCTATTTTATCAGACGCCGTATCATAGACAGCAAAATTACTGCCTTGAATGATTGCACCCGGCCTGATAATTTTGACTGGTGTTTCGATGCTTTCATACTTCGAGTGCAAATGACCGTTGATAATCAAATCAAGTTTTTCATTCAAAAAATATTTTTTGTTATCTGAAGGCTTGTGAGTAATGCCAATGTTTCTTCCGTCGAGATTTAATATCAAAAAATCCTCAGCAAACTTTTTGCTCATATTTTTTAGTTTTTTGACAACCTCTGGCGCGACATCTGCATTACCCAAAACCGTATAAAGCGGAATTTTGAAAGACGATACTGTTTCAACGGATGCGGATGTGTTCCAATCGCCGGCATGAATAACTCCCGAAATTCCGTATTTTTTGGCAAAATTTAAAATATGTTTTAGATTTACTAAATTTCCGTGGGAATCGGATATTACCAATACTTTCATAAACTATTTTAACCCACATTGGCAAAGCTAATGCATTATTGAGGTAAAAATTCTTTCACATTCGCGCCAGTTACGTGTACATTTTGAGCTTTTCCTTCAACAATCGTCCTGGCAACTTTCCTGACTATTCCATCAATATTTCTCTCCAGAGTACGGATTCCTGCATCATACCCTAAAGGTCTGACAATATTGGCCCAAACATCGTCATCTATTACCAAGCTTCCGATAGGAAGTCCCGCCGTTTTCATCGATGACGGAAGTACGTATTTTTGGGCGATTGTAATTTTTTCCTGATCTGTGTAGGAGGGCATCGAAATCGGCTCAAGCCTGTCCATCACGGCCGTTGCAATATTTGTGGTGTTATTTGCAGTTGCAATAAAAAGGGTCTCGGAAAGATCGAAAGGAAAGTCGATATAGTGGTCAATAAACGCAGAGTTCTGTTTTGGGTCTAAAAGTTCGACTAAAACACCCATTATTGAACTTCTACCCGCGTCTGTTACTCTATCAATTTCATCAAGAAGAATAACAGAGTTTTTGCTTTGAGTGTCACGAAGGGCTTTAATTATTTTCCCAGGCTCTGCTTCGGCGTGCATTCGGGATTGTCCACGAAGATCAAGAGGGTCCCCCATTCCCCCAAAAGGGATTCTGGCAATGGAGCGGCCCAAGGCCTCGGCGATTGAATAGGCTATGGTGGTTTTTCCCGTACCAACCAGGCCTACGAAGCAAAGAATTGGGGCTCTATATATATCCGATACCTCTCCTTTTTCCTGCTTAAGCTTCATCACACTCATATATTCCAAAATGCGGGTTTTGATATCGGTTAAGCCAAAGTGGCGGGTTTCCAGAACTTTTTTGGCATTTTCAAGATCCAGCCTATCTTGAGTTCTTTTATTCCAAGGAAGAGTCGTAATCCAGTCGATATATCTCTCCATCCTGTCGAACTCAGGCAAAAATGAGGGAGAATTGGTTAATTTTGAAAGTTGCCCCAAACGGACCAAAACCAGTTCACGAAGTTTTTCGGGTAGACTCGCACCTTTGATCTTCTCAATTAAAGCAGTGATTTCCTGGGCAGCAGAATCCAT
>DAHVYL010000019.1 GCA_027327685.1 Candidatus Woesebacteria bacterium | reverse complement strand
TGCATTAATTATTTATACCACAACACCACTTATGCCACCGAGGGGTAAATAACCAACATTAACCCTCTTCCACTACGAAGTTAACCAACCTTCCGGGTACAAAGACTGTCTTTTTAATTTTTTTGCCCTCCAGCCATTTAACAATTTTTTCATCCTTTTTGGCAATTTCGACAACTTTTTCTTGGGTATTTGCGTATTCGCTCCCAAGGCTTAGTGTAGCTCTTATTTTTCCGTTAACCTGAATAATCATCGTTACCGTATCTTTCTGCATCAAACTACTGTCATATTCCGGCCAACTTGCCTTGTGAATACTGAAGGGCTGACCCAAGACCTCAACCCATACTTCTTCCGCCAAATGAGGGGCAAAGGGGGCAAGAATAAGAGCCAAAGATTTCAGAATCGGGAGAGAAACTTGATTTTTGTTGTCCTCAAGCATATTCACAAGCTCCATGATTGAGGCTATGGCTGTATTATATTTAAAATTATACATATCCTCCGTCACTTTCTTTATTACCTGATTGAGCTTGGAGACCACCTCTTTTGACGGTTGAGCGTCAGTTAACGGTTGATTAAAGAGTTTCCAAAGCCTTGCTACAAATCTTCCCATTCCCTCGATTCCCGAGTCTCTGAAGTCGGGAGAGGCATCCATCGGGCCCAGAAACATCACATAGAGCCTGAGGGTGTCTGCACCAAACTTGGACACATATTGATCCGGGTTGACCACGTTCCCCCTGCTTTTGCTCATTTTGAATCCATCCTTAATCATCAACCCGTGTGCAAAAAACTTGGGGAAAGGCTCATCAAAGCCCAAAAACTTTAAATCAAAAAGTACTTTTGTCACAAATCTGGAATACATGAGGTGAAGTACGGAGTGCTCCGCCCCACCGAAATAAAGGTCAACCGGAAGCCATTTCTTGGTTACCCCCTCATCAAAAGGTGCGTCCTTTTCACCTGAAGACGGATATCTCAAAAAATACCAACTCGAATCCACAAATGTATCCATGACATCAGTCTCACGGGTAGCATCTCCGCCGCATTTCGGACACTTAACCTGATAAAACTCCTTATGGTTGGCCAAAGGGCCTTTCCCTGTGCCTTCGGGTTTATAGTCTGATATATTCGGTAGTATTACCGGAAGATCCTTTTCGGGAACGGGAACCCAGCCGCATTTCGGACAATCAACCATGGGAATTGGGGCACCCCAATATCTCTGACGGCTGACCAACCAGTCCCTTAGATGGTAGTTTGTGTGTTTTTTCCCAAAACCTTTTTCGGAAATCTCCTGCCAAAGGTTTTTGTCGGGATCTTTCTGAACTATATCCAAATGATATTTTTCGGCAAATTCCATATCACGCTCATCATGTGCAGGTACTCCCATGATGGCACCTGTTCCATATCCGGGAGCTACGTAATTTGTTTTCCAGACAGGAAGCCTTCTTCCGCTTAAAGGCTCAAGTGCGTATTTCCCTGTAAATTCACCTATTTTTTCGGAGCTTTCCCGGTTATAGAAATCCTCATCGGCTATGGCTATAAAAGTGGCCGCATTCAGTGTATCCGGTCTTGTGGTAAAAACTTCAATCTCTTCTCCGTCTTCCGTCTTAAATCTGATGAGCATTCCTTGGCTCTTCCCAATCCAGTTTTTCTGAGCAAGCTTCACACGGGCACTCCAGTCAATTTTTTCTAAACTCTCAAGAAGCCTGTCGGCATATTTGGTAATCTTAAAAAACCATTGATCGAGATCCCTCTTCTCAACTATGGTGCCGCAGCGTTCGCAGACTTTAATCTCAGGAGTCTCATCTACCACTTCTCCCCGGGCGTTTTTGGGTTCTTTTCCGGCAGCGGAGGGAGTTACAACCTGCTCATCGGCAAGTACGGTTTTGCAGGAAGGGCAAAAGTTAACCGTGGCTTTCTTTTTATAGGCCAGGCCGGCCTGCCACATTTTTAGAAACAACCACTGTGTCCATCTATAATAATCAGGGTCGGAAGTGGTCAAGGTATGCATCCAATCATATCCATGTCCCAAAGATCTCATCTGCTCCTCATAATGCTTGGTTGTTCTTTTGACCACTCTATGGGGGTCTTCCCCGATTTTAATTGCATAGTTTTCAGAATGAATTCCAAAAGAATCGTATCCGATCGGCTGAAAAACAGTTTTTCCCTGCATTCTCATAAAACGGCCGAAAACGTCGCTCCCCGTTGAGGCAAAAACGTGGCCTGCGTGAAGGCCTTCCGCCGAAGGGTACGGAAACATCCACAAGTTGTAGTATTTACCCTCTGCCCCGGAAAGATCCGGAAAGTATATTTTTTCCTTTTCCCACTTCTCCTGCCACTTTTTCTCTATTTTTTTGTGATCGTACTTATCCATATTTGTCAATTTTACTACACCTGCATAAAACCGTAGCAAATTGAATCTATTCAATTTTACCACTTTAGCGTACACTTTTTTTAATGCCAAACTCATCCGGAAAGGTTCTTATGCACAGTCTCCTCACCGCCGCCGCCCTGGGACTGTCCTATTTTATTGCAAAAACTCCCATTGCGGAATACAGTCTTCAGATTTCGGGGCTTCTTGTTGCCGCCTACATGCTTATTTCGTTTTTAATCAGAAAGAAATTTTTAACCGTCGCCTCAAGAGTCTCCTTTGATATTTTCGTTTTCTCTTTCGCGGTTTCTTTCCTGCTTTTTACAACCGGAGGATTTACCTCCCCCATTTTCTTCCTGACTTATTTTTTGCTATTCGGAATCGCCCTTTTATCCGCACCGACTACTTCCATAGTAGCCGCACTTTCGTTTGCAATTTTGTTTGTGCTTACCCCAAGAGCCGATTTCTGGACCGAGATACTTCAGATAGCCTCCCTTCTTTCGATCGCCCCCATTTCGGCAATGTTTGGCAATCTTTATATACAAATCCTGAAAAATGAACAAAAAATACAAGTTTTGAAAAATGTCAGTCAGGATTTTATCGAAGAGATCAAATCCCAGGAAGAAGAAGTAAAAAGCTGGGCCGAGGGAGATTTTAAACTGAAACTGGTCAATATTCAAAAATATCTCGACGAACTTTTGAAAGACCCGAACCTGAATGACGATAAAAAAGAAAGAATCAAAGACCTCTATCAGCAAATCTATGAGCTCTTCTTAAGCGGTATGGAAATGAAAAAAGAAGTTGGAAAATAATTATGAAATTTTCTGGAATACTCCCTTTCTTAACAGTCTTTGCCTTGGGAAGTTTTTTTCTGTCAGCGGAAAAAATATCGGCACAGGCCACGATCGAGTCGCCAAATTACAAAATTCAGATGCCGAACTTTAATTCCGGCGCCGGAATTCCTTCCTCATCTGGATATAAACTCGACACAACCATCGGCCAGACCGCACCCGGCCTTTATTCTTCGACCGGATATCTTGTCCGTTCGGGTTTCCAATACATACACTCAATAATTCCTTTTTCTTTCTCGATGAGTAACTACTTAATCAACTTCGGGACCCTCGTTCCTGGAAGCCCGTCTACCCTTACCTCCACTCTCACGGTTTCTTCCGGAGGGGCCGGAGGGTATAAAGTTACGACCAGGGAAACGGGAACTTTACAGACAGACGGAGGCCAGTCAATTCCCGATACAACCTGTGATTCTGGAACCTGCAGTGAGGGAGTAGCCGGAGTCTGGGCGCAGGCAACTACCTACGGATTCGGCTACAACATGTCCGGCAATGACATCCCTGCTGACTTTGTAAATTCAACCTACTATCGCCACTTTGCCAACGCGTCGCTGGGTCAAACCGACCAAATTGTAATGAGTAGTGCCAATGTCGGAACGGGCAGAACCGCCACTATGACCTATAAAGTCAATATTTCCGGAGTTCAGCCGGCAGGATCCTACCGAAACAAAATTTTATTTACGGCCATACCAAGTTTCTGAAACAAATTATGAATTCTAAATTTAAAATCATAAAAATCGGGCTGGCGGTATTAATCGGGCTTCAGTTTTTTCCAGTTTCCCCCGCCGCCGCCCAATCCTTGGGTCTTTCCATCACTCCCCCTATCAGTGAAGTCATGATTATTCCGGGCAAAGAAGTTATCCAGACTTTTACTATCACCAATGACGGAGGGGACGGCCTGGCAAGCGTCTACATTATCCCCTTCAAAGCTCAGGGAGAAAACGGAAATGTGACACTTGACGAAAAAAATGCGGTTACTAATACCTCCCCCTACGCACCCTGGTTTAGTATAATCTCGCCTGTAAGTGCCTTCGGAGAAAAATTCTATCTGGCAGGAGGGGCAAAACAGGATATAACCATTAAAATCTCTCCCCCGCCGGGTGCTACCGAAAAGGATTATTACTTCACACTGCTATATGAGCTAGATAGTGAAGTACCAGGGGGAATTGCCCCTGTGGGTCCGACCAACCAGGCAAGAATCGGAGCAAACATGATTATTTCTCTTTCGAAAGACGGCAATCCGGAAAAAACATTTGAAATTGTTGAATTTTCAGCACCAAAAATAATGGATTCTCTGGGAAAACTAAGATTCAGTATAAGAATCGGCAATTCGGGAGAGTTTTTCTTTAGGCCGGAGGGCGAAATCACCATAACATCAACTTTCGGAGATGCGGAGACCCTTAGCCTCGCCCCCCTTAATGCCATCTCCGACTCGATCAGGAACATCCCCTGTTTAAAGGATGAGGAGATTCTTTCCTGCGGTTCAAACCGTAAAGTACTGATAGGAATCTATAAATCAACTCTGAAAATAAGTCCGGGTGAAGGTTTCCCTCCGCAGGAAAAAACAATCACAACTGTTGCCTTTCCATTTTCGATAACTCTGGGTATTATATTTATCCTGGCAACTTATAGAATTATCAAAAACGCCAAAAATAAGGCAAAGAATCCTCTTGACAACACCCTTGGGTAATCCAATAATCATTATAGGCACTAACACTATATGAAGAACCTAAACATTAAAAGATATTTAGCTACTTTTTCTGTGTTTTTGCTTTCACTGTCTTTTTCCTTAGCAATTTCTTTTTTTATAATCAAATCAATTTACCCTACCGAAACCAGTGCAGCCACTCTGACGAGTGCCTCAGCCACACTAAGTAACCCCAGACTTTCATACCGTGCAGGCGCTAATTCAGGCGTAGCAGGGACATCTACCGTGGAAATTGACGCCACAGGCAACCCCGACAACAATACTAACCATCTTTTTCCGGGCGATAGTGTCTGTTTCCTAAATCAGGGCATAACCGGATGTATCGGAAGCGTCAACTACACGGTCGCAAATATCTCCAGTACTACGATTTTCAATCTTTCTTCCCCACTCACCACTAGTGTCGATACAAGCGGCTATGTCACGGCCACACAATCGGGAAGCCTAACCATGACTTTTACTCTTGTAAACACAATACCTGCCGGGGGAAATATCTTCATCACCATCCCAGTGGCCAGTACAGGAAACGTAAATGACGGAATCCCCGATACAGGAAGCAGTAATACCACCGACGGCTTTGATTTTAATAAACTTGAGCCCACAAGCGTCAATGTATCATCAACCGGTGGGACCTGTGCCGACGGCTGGAACACGCCGGTTGTTGCCTCAGCAAGCGGAACCATTACCGTCACAAAAGCAACCAGCTCCTGTGCAGGAGCGACCGTCACAGTAGTAGTTCCCAACCTCGTTAATCCTACTCCGTTTACATCCGGCCATACCCAGGGAGGAGCCGACTACTACAAAATTGCAATAGCCACCAGAGACGGCGGCAACAACACTCTTGATTCGGTAAATGTAGGAGTTGCTCCGGTTGAAGGAGTTTTGGTTTCTGCAACTGTTGACCAGACCCTTGCTTTTACGGTTGGTGCAGTGGCAAGCGGGCAAACCAAATGCGGCACCACAACAACTATCGCTTCGACGGCGTATTCAATTCCGTGGGGAACTATTGTGACAGCCAATGCATTTAAAGACGCTGCCCAAACTCTCGAGGTCTCAACCAATGCAAGCGGCGGATATACTGTCAATATTGAGGAAAATGACCAAATGGGTATGAATGGAGGTGCTTGCGTAGGTGCGACTGCCGGAGAGGCAAATAACTGTATCAAAGATACTACTTGTGACTCAGGAACATGTACTCAAACAACCGCTAGTGCCTGGACCACTGCAACCAATAATGGTCTCGGGTATTCACTTGAAAATATAACAGGAACCGATGCAGCTTTCCTCCATGGAGGAAATTTTACGGCCAAGCAAATCCCCGACCGGGAAGTGCCTGAAGATAAGCAAACCGTTATGTCAAATGTCGATCCTGTTTCAGCCAATAAAATAAACGTCTGCTACAGAATCTCAATTTCGGGAACCCAACCTGCCGGTTACTACTACAATAAAGTTAAATACACGGCAACAGCCACATTCTAACTATGAAAAACCTGCTCACCAAAAATACCAAATACAAGTTTGTCTATTTGGCCGTCGGTCTGGCAATTTTTATAACCTTATTTGTCTCGAATAAAGTGTCTGCACAGTCTGTGATTCCCCTTATTGTTGCTCCTGCAAGACAAACTCTCGAGGCAGATCCGGGTAAAACGGCAAGCTTTGTTGTCAGATTCTATAACACCGGATCCGAACCTCTGGCCGGAACTTTTAAAGTTGCAGACTTCATAGTGGAAGACGATAAAGGATCTCCGAACTTTCTGGAAGGTCCCACCGTGCTTTCCAACCGCTACGCCGCAGCCAAATGGGTAGATCTAAGCAGTGAGAAAGGCACAATTCCTGCAGCCGGCATGGTTGCCATAGACGGCAAAGTCAGAGTTCCCGCCGATGCCCTTCCCGGCGGAAAATACTTCGCAGTCTTTTTTGAACCGACATCAAACATCCCCGAGCCCACAGGATCAAAACAGGAAGAAGCCGCCAGTATTTCAATGAGAATTGCCGGACTTGTCTACTTAAAAGTTTCGGGCCCGATTTCAGAAAGTGCCAATATAGTCAGCTTTAGCGCTCCCGGATTTTCCGAGTACGGCCCGGTTCCAGTCACAACTGAAATCAAAAATACCGGAGATTACCACATTACTCCCAAAGGACAAATTACGCTTAAAAACATGTTCGGCCGGGAGGTTGCCAGGTTAACTCTTCCCGAAACCAACATTTTCCCGGATGCATCAAGAATAATTATTTCTGAACTTGGTCCCAAGTGGATGATAGGTAAGTTTACAGCATCTCTTGAGGCTACCTATGGAGAATCCGGAAAAGCACTTGCCGCCAATTTTGGTTTTTGGGTATTCCCCTGGAAAGTTGCGGCAGTCATAGCTTTGGCAATCATCATAGTCATTCTCATCATAATCATCATCTCCAACAAGTTCATCAAGAAAGAGAAAATGCTTGAAGAAGCCCTCTCAGAAGAAAAGGAAGAACTTGAAAAACTTAAGGAAGCCCTGAAAGATAAAATCAGTGAAACTTAAATTTGCCCTACTTCTTTTTGTACTGTTTTCACTCTCCGATATTAAGAGTGTACGAGCTGCCGCCCTCCCCCAGGAAAAAGTCATCGTACGACCCAATATAATCGTTTCTGCGACCATTGGAATTCCCAAAATGACTCTCTGGGGGTATGGTGCCCCGGGAGCCGTCATAGAACTGTCAGGCATCGGTGTAGACCAAACGATAAGCTCGGATGCAAGCGGATATTATTCTTTTGATTTAATATATTTACCGGATACCTCCGCCTTTCCGGAGCTTTGTGTCACGGCAATAGATCAGGAGGGAAAGATAACTCCCCCAACCTGCATCCCTCCGATTGCCAGCGGAAACTATTTCTATAATGTGGGTCCGGTAATTCTTCCCCCAACCATAAGTATTCAGGCTCCCCAAGCACGTCCCGATAGTCAGGTTTCTGCCCAAGGGCAAACGATACCTGGAGTAACCATTGAAATAAAACTGGCCCGTCCGGAAGTAAAAACCGGAATTTTAGGATTCCAGTTTGTAAAAAGAGCCCTTGCTTTCTACATTCCGTCATTCAGTGTAATTTCAGATGTGCAAGGTAAATATAGCTTCAATATGCCCACGGGGGAGGGCACCACCTGGAGAGTCTTTGCCGTAGCAGAATACCAAGACGGCAATAAATCCCCCAAAAGTAACACCCTGAAATTTGAAACTTTAAGCCCCCTCGCCCATATCTGGCAAAGAATTTTGGAATTCATAAAAACCTTCCTTGTCTGGCCGAGAATCATAATCCTGGAGCTTC
Organism: Candidatus Woesebacteria bacterium; assembly: GCA_027327685.1. Classification (GTDB taxonomy): domain Bacteria; phylum Patescibacteriota; class Microgenomatia; order UBA8517; family UBA8517; genus UBA8517. Next base: position 818 of record DAHVYL010000019.1, on the reverse strand, counting down.
TGATAATCCTGATTCTGGCAGTCACTGTACTAATAATCATAAAAAAGAAGAAAGGTAAAGTTAGTTGAATGTTACTGTTACCCTCTGATTTAGTTTCTTCCCATTAACCAAAGCCTCAATCGTAAAAAGACCTGCCTGAGAACTTGATATGTCAAAGGTTGCCCTTCCGGAGGCATCAGTAACCCCTGAAATAGGATAGATACGGATAGCCTCATTCTCTCCAAGAACGACTTCTTTACCGGTAACCCCCATCCCCTGTCCGTCAAGAATATAAGCCGTGATTCTGATGCGCTCAACATTGACCGCGGCTTTTAAGGGGGAAGCAAAAAGATAGGAGTTGTCAAAAGAAATACTCTGTGGTGTAATGACTGAGGTTGTAGTGTCCGTGGAAGAAGTGGTTTCACTTTGGGCAAAGCTACCGAATAGTGCGGGTCGGCGGATTAAATAAAGGAAAAGGATAAGAATCAAAACAAAAACAATGAGTAGGATCAAAGCAGTGATAAGTGTTCGGGAATTTTTCTTAGCGTTTTCTTCTTCCATAGCCTAATTATATATCACCATTTGTCAAATAATTGAAAGAAAATAATAAATCCCGACAGATCGGATAAAAGTGCCTGTTGTAATATTTAGCAGCTCCCCCAGCCAACCGCCAATTATAAAACCTATAATTTAAAAAATTCAAAAATAAATAAGTGAGATAAATTGATATATTCAAGTAAGTCTATAGTATCTTCAATGATAGACCAATTACAATAAAAACCTTGTGCCTGGATTAATTACCGCAATTCTCCGCAAAATAATTTCGAAGCTAATTTTAA
>DAHVYL010000018.1 GCA_027327685.1 Candidatus Woesebacteria bacterium | reverse complement strand
CTCGGAATCAGAAACTTATCCATACTGGGTGCTGCCGTTGATATTGTTAAAAGTAGACTTGGAGTTACTGTTGACCTTCATAAAATTCCTCTGGATGATAAAAAAACTTTTGAAATGTTGGCGCGGGGAGAAACAATGGGTGTTTTCCAGCTTGCAAGCGGAGGTATGACCAAATATCTGGTTGAACTCAAGCCGAATAGAATTGAGGATTTGATGGCAATGGTGGCGCTTTACCGCCCGGGTCCGATATCGCAAATCCCCGAGTACATCAAAAGAAAACACAATCCCAAACTTGTTAAATATTTGGATTCCAGGATGGAGAAGTTTTTGGGAATGTCCTACGGTCTGATAGTTTATCAGGACGATCTTCTTTTCTGTGCCCTTGATCTGGCGGGCTATACCTGGGAAGAGGCTGATAAATTCAGAAAAGCTGTAGGAAAGAAAATTCCGGAGGAAATGGCTGCCCAGAAGGAAAAGTTCATCAAAGGAATAATCACCAATGGGCAGAGTGAAGAATTCGCACAAAAACTCTGGAAGCTTTTTGAACCGTTTCAGTCTTACGGTTTTAACAAAGCCCACGCGGCAAGCTACGGAATGATCGCCTACCAAACCGCCTATATGAAGGCAAATTTTTCGGTCGAGTATATGGCCGCTCTTCTTACGGCAGAATCCGGAGATAAAGAAAAAGTTTCCGCTGCAATTAATGAGTGCAGACGCATGAAGATAAAAGTTCTTCCTCCCGATATCAACGAGTCTGACGTTGGTTTTACCATAGTTGAAGATGAAGATTCTAGGGACGGTAAGGCTATCAGGTTCGGACTTTCGGCAATTAAAAATGTGGGGGAAGCCGCCATTTCCTCAATTCTTTCATCCCGGGAAAGCGGTAAATTTGAATCTTTTGCCGATTTCTTGGGAAGAACCGACAGCAGGAAAATCAATAAAAAAGTTTTGGAAAGTTTGATCAAAGTCGGTGCAATGTCCAAGTTCGGAGGACGGGCAACCCTTTTGTCGGCAATGGACTCGATCAGAGAAAAAGTAGTTAAACCGAAAGGGGATGATCTTCAGCAGGGTCTTTTTGCCACAGGTGAGCTTAAAAAAACCGAGGCGGCGGCGGTAATTACGATTGCCAACATTGACGAATTCCCGGACGAGGAGCTGGAATCTTTGGAACGTCAGCTTCTGGGCTTTTCCCTAAGCGCCAAGCCGATAAGCGAAATCATAGGCTCCCTGGTTTTTGAGTCCACACATAAAATAAACGAAATTATGACCTCTGAAATGCATTTGGGAGTTGTTAAAGTGGCTGCTGTCGTGGCTGGGGTAAGGGTTATTACCACCAAAAAAACAGGAGCGGAGATGGCTTTTGCAAAATTGGATGACGGAACAGGAACCATAGAGGTGGTCATCTTCCCCAAGATTTTCAAAGAAACTCGGGATTTTTGGAATGAGGGCAGACCCCTTTTGGTTACCGGTAAAATAGACGTAAGGGATGAAACTCCGGGAATAATTGTTGATGCTATAGACACCATCAATAGTCTGGGAGATGAGAAACAAAAGGAAGTTTTCATAAATGTTTCCCGGGAAACTGACATAAACTCTCTTCAAAGACTCAAAACTCTCCTCACCGAAAATCTGGGAAGCCTCGACGCCTTTTTGGTTTTTGAAGGCGGAAAAAAAGTCAAATTACCTTTTAAAATAAACTGGGATGAGAGTCTTGCCCAAAAAATCAGCGACATTCTTGAGAACAAGTCTTCTTGAAGAAACAGTCCTTTTCTAGTACAATAGCGGTCATGGCATTGAAAATTAAAATAAAAGAGGTTGAATTCGGAGTCGGAGACCGTGTGCGTGTTGTCCAAAGAATCAAGGATGGGGATAAAAACCGTGAAGCAATCTTTGAAGGAATGGTCATGGGTATTAAAGGCAGATCTCCCGGAAAGACATTCCTGGTAAGGAGAGTCGGTGAGGCAAATGTGGGGATCGAGAGAATTTTCCCCGTAGACCTTCCGACCATTGACAGAATTACGGTTGTCAAAAAGGGAACCGAAGGGGTCAAAAGAGCAAAGCTTTATTACACCAGGAAAAAATCCCCGACCGAAATTGAAATGATTTTCAAAAAAGCAGCCGGTAGAATCAAAAGCGGTACTAAAACCGGAAAATAACGGGAAACCCTCAAAGACGACTCCTCATTCGTTAAGCGAAGCTTCTTGCTACAGAGTTTAAAATCGTCTAAATTGGATATATGAATGTATTGAAAGAGGGTGATAATAGATGATGAATTCATATTGGAATAGTTACGCCGGTGCTTTCGCTCCGGGAGTTTTGACAGGATGGCTCAGCGCGTTTATCTTCCCTCTTGCGGCCTGGAGTCTTTTTTGGATGGGCATGGCTCTTTGGAAAGCGGCAAGAAACGGCAGCAAACCCTGGTTTATAGTTCTTTTGCTTATCCATACACTGGGAATTTTGGATATTCTTTATTATTTTGTATTTTCCAAAACGGGTAAGAGCAAGAAATAAATTCCGATCCTGCTATAATGTAGCTGATGTTAATTTTAGGGATTGATCCAGGAACCGCCACTACCGGATTCGGGCTTGTCAAGCTCAACGGTAACGGGAATGAAGTGGTTGAATGGGGACTCATCGAAACGGACAAAAGCCTTCTCAAAGAAAAACGCTTGGACTTTATATTTGAAGAAACGGTAAGTCTTATCAATAGGCATAAACCCGATGTCTTTGTGTTTGAAAAAGTTTTCTTCTCTAATAATGCCAAAACGGCAATTGCTGTCGGTCAAGCTCAGGGCGTGATGCTTCTGGCGGCTTGTAAAACCAAGGTCAGGGTAGAAGAGTACGCTCCTGGTACCGTTAAGAAAATGATTACCGGAAACGGAAGGGCCAATAAAAAAGAGGTCCAAGTTTCAATAAGGAAAATACTCGGAAACCGCGTAAAAAGCGTCAAACATAAAAAAACCCATTTTGATGATGCGGCTGACGCTTTGGCAATTGCTCTTACCCATGCATTCAAAATCGGTGAAGGAGGGGTATTTTCCGATATCCCTGTTAAAGCTGATAGACCTATTTCCGGTAAAATTTCAAAAAGAAAAAAGGAGGTGAGGAAGCTTGTTTAAAGTCGGACGCGTAACCCATTATTACGACAAGATCGGCGTTGCTATAGTTGAACTGGACGGCACTGTCTCTGTGGGAGATAAAATTAAATTTACTAAAGACGGAGAGGATATTTTCGAACAAAAAGTAGACTCCATCCAAATCGAACACGAAAAAAGAGATACCGCCACTCGCGGAGATGTGGTAGGATTGAAAACTAATGAGGAAGTCAAGGAAGGCACGGAAGTTTTCAAAATTTGAGTACGAGAAAGCTCCTGACATCAGATCCAGGGTGCTGAAACTTGTTGAAGAGCTTCATTTGGATTATCTTCTTGGGGAACGTTTGTTTTTTTATAGATCTACCGGTTCAAAAGCCAGAGCATATGCCAGGACCTGGGGACTTCCAAAGCTTTGGCAGAATGCTTTGGAAATAGAACCCGCCTACATAATAGAGGTTATTTCCAAATATTTTGACAAACTTCCTTCCAGAGAACAGGATAAGGTTTTGCTTCATGAGATAAGCCATGTACCTAAAAATTTTTCCGGGGCTCTCCTTCCCCATACCAGAAAGAAAAAGGGAAGCTTTAAAGGGAAACTTGATGAGCTCATCATGAGATATCTCGAAAATGAAAACCTTTAAGGCAAAGACGGGAAAATGCTATGAAAATAATTATTCTGCACGGAGACGACATAGGTAAAAGTCATGCGCGCTTAAAGAAATTTATAGATGTTGCCAGATCCCGCTCCTGGGAAGTTGCCTATATGGACGAATCCGATCAAGGCCTTGAGGAAATACTCTCTTCTCCCTCTCTTTTCGGCAACGAGCGTTTTTTTATACTTAAGAATGTCAAAAGATTGGGAAAAAAGGAATCCGCCTGGTTAAATAAAAAATACACCAGGCTTTCGGGAAACCTAATAGTCTATAACGAAGGCACACTTAACGCCTCCGCTTTGAAAAGCTTTCCGAAAGAGACAAAAATTGAAGAGTTCAAGTTGCCCGTACTTCTCTGGAATTTTCTTGACAATCTGATTCCCGGGCGGGGAGATTTTTCTGTTAAAACCTTGCATAAAATACTCGAAAAAAGCCCCGTCGAATTTGTTTTCTCCATAATTGCCAGACATTTGAAAGATCTTTATTGGATGAAGGCGGATGCCGCCTCTGCAGGGTTTCCTTTTTGGAAAATAAATAAGTTAAGGTCCCAGGCAGCCAAGTTTTCGGAAAATGACCTGAAAACTTTGATCGATAAGCTTTCGGAAATTGACTACCGGGTTAAGACTTCGAAAACCGATCTTGCCTCCGAACTTGACCTACTCCTACTTAAGCATTTAGAATGATTACATCTGATGAAAATTGATTCCTCTATCTTCAAGGCCTACGACATAAGGGGTGTTTATCCTGATTCCATTAATGAAGACATTGCCTATGCAATCGGACAGGGATATGTGGATTTTGCCAAACCCGAAGGTGAAGTGATGATAGGTATGGACATAAGACTGCATTCCGAAGCTCTCAAGGACAGCGTTATCAGGGGGTTAACCGATGCGGGTATCGACGTTGCCGATGTCGGTTTTATGTCAACGGATATGCTTTACTTCGGTGTAGGAAACTATGAATTTGCGGGAGGGCTCCAATCTACCGCCTCCCACAACCCCCCCGAATGGCATGGCCTGAAAATGGTGGAAAAAGGGCCGACTCCGATGACTTTGGAGCACGGAATAGGGCAAGTGCGAGATTTTGTCCTTTCCGGTAAAAAGTTAAATTCGGATAAAAAAGGCGGCGTCCGAAAAATGGATATTTGGGAGGATTACTGCAGACATGTTTTAAGCTGGATTGATCCGGGGAAAATAAAACCCATGAAAGTTGTTTTAAACCCCAATTTCGGATTGGGTGGAAAAATCTTTGAGAAAATTGTGGAAATGGGAAATCTTCCCTTGGAGCTTATCAAACTCAATTTTGAACCGGACGGAAACTTCCCCAAAGGGAGGCCGGATCCGTTTATCCCCGAAAACAGAGTCGAGTTTATCGAACTTGTCAAAAAAAGCGGAGCTGATCTTGGTATTACCTGGGATGCCGATTCCGACAGGGTATTCTTTTGTGCAGACGGCGGAATCTTTATTGAACCGTATTTTCTGAATACTGTTCTGATTAAGCAAATGTTAGCAAAACACCCTGGAGAAAAAATAGTCTATGACCCGAGATATACCTGGGCGCTTCTTGATGCCATTAAGGAAAACGGAGGAGTGCCTGTTATAAGCAGGGTGGGACACTCATATATCAAAGAAATTTTAAGAGAGCAGAATGCTCTTTTCGGCGGAGAATCAAGCGGACACACCTATTACCGCGATTATTGGTACTCCGACTGCGGAATGATTCCTCCTATGCAGGTTTTGGAATACTTAAGTGAGACCGGTTCCAAACTTTCGGAAGTTATGGCTCCCATCCTTTCCAAGTATTTCATTTCCGGCGAAATCAATAGCGATGTAGCCGATAAAGAAGGAAAAATGAACGAGATAGCCGAGAAGTACAAAGATGCCGAAGTTGGGAGACTCGACGGAGTGGCTATCGAATACCCGGATTACCGTTTTTGTGTCAGACCGAGTAACACTGAACCTCTTTTGCGCCTTACTTTGGAAGCTAAATCAAAAGAATTGATGGAACAAAAACGGGATGAGGTTTTGGCAATTATCAGAAGTTAATATGAAAGATTCTCTCGGAATTGAAAAATCACTGAATTTATTTCCTGAACAATTGAGGGAAGCCTGGAAACAGGCAACATCGGGTGAGCTACCTGAAATTACTTTCAAAAAGATAATAATTAGCGGAATGGGAGGATCTTCACTCGCCGGGAGGATTATTTCCTCCATTAATGAGGGTGGAGGCAGTACCGAAATAATTACCTTTAATGATTACGGACTTCCCGGTTATGTCGATTCTTCCTGGACACTTATAGCCAATAGTTATTCCGGCAATACTGAGGAGACTCTCTCGGCAATTGATCTGGCCAAAACCCGCGGAATAAAAACTTACGCTGTATCAACCGGCGGAAAAATTGGGGAGATGATTAAGTCTGGTGAAATTTACGGTGCAATTCTGACTCCTACCACAAATCCGTCCAATTTTCCCAAATCGGCATTGGGGATCTCACTTGGCGGTCTTCTTGGCCTTATGTGTAGGACAGGCGTGATTAATTTAAGTGAGGAGGAATTTCAAAAATCGATCGAGGAACTGGTACAGATCAGGAAAAATTGGGATGTAAAGTCGATGGCTCAAAAAATGAATCAAAAAATCCCTGCCATCATCGCTGCACGACCCCTTTTGGGTTCTCTTCACGCAGGAAGAAATGTGATAAATGAAATAGGCCGCACGTTCGCATCTTTCTTTGATCTGCCTGAACTTGATCATCATTTGGTTGAGGCGACAATGTTTCCTAAAAACTCGTTTAAAGATATCTATTATTTATTTTTTGTGAGCGATTTATATCCTGAAAGAATTAAAACCAGAATAAAAATTACCAAAGATTTGTTTACGGAACAGGAATTAAATTTCGGCGAAGTAAAGCTTGCCGGTTCGAATTCTTTAACTCAGGCTTTCGAAATACCGCATTATTGCGCCTGGCTGGCATTTTATTTTTCCGAACTGAATGGAGAAGATCCCGGCCCGGAACCTTGGATTTTAAGGCTTAAGAAAGAACTTTCTCAGCCGGTACATTAAGTGTCCCCTTTACCTTTTACCTTTTACCTTTTACCATATATGTAGTATGTCCAAACTGCCCACAATAGTCTTCTTTAAAGATATAGACAAAAACGATACTCCACTTGTCGGCGGAAAGGGAGCCAATTTGGGCGAGATCTATCAGGCAGGTTTTCCCGTTCCTCCCGGATTTGCAATTACGGTTGAGGGATACGATTTATTCCTCAAGGAAAACGATCTGATTGCCAAAATCTACGGTGTTTTAAAAACTCTGGATGTTAATGACCCCGCCCAGCTTGAGATTGCCTCAAAACAAATCCAGAAAATGGTTTTAATCGGCAGAGTTCCCACAGATATTGCCCGAAAAACAATATCCGCGTATAAGAAACTTTCGGGTTTCATGAAAAATGCCCTGGTTGCCGTCAGGTCATCAGCAACGGCTGAGGACATGCCCTCGGCAAGCTTTGCCGGACAGCAGGCAACTTTTTTGGATATAAAAGGAGAGTCAAATTTGATAAATGCGGTCAGGGAATGTTGGGCATCGCTTTTTACGGCGCGTTCAATTTACTACCGTGTGGTCAATAAAATTCCCCACGAAAGCGTGAAAATTTCCGTCGTTGTTCAAAAAATGATACAGAGCAGAGTTTCGGGAGTCATGTTTTCCATAGATCCCGTCAAAAACGACAAGGACAGGATTATTATCGAGTCCGTTTGGGGACTCGGAGAAATGATAGTCCAGGGCTCTGTTGTACCCGACACCTATGTTGTCCAAAAAGGTACATTCGCAATCCTTTCAAAAGAAGTATCGGATCAGTCCATACAGCTTATCAGGGTAAAAGGTAAAACCAAAAATGCCGAAGTTCCCAGAAGAATTCGTGGCAGACAAAAAATTACGGATGCCCAAATAATAACTTTGGCCAAATGGGCAGATAAGCTCCAAAAGCACTATTACTTCCCCCAGGATACCGAATGGGCAATGGAGAACGAAAAGTTATTCATTGTCCAAACCCGTCCGGTAACCACAATTGCCAAAAATAAGGAAATCAAAGTCAAAACGGAGAAAAACGACATCAAAATCGCCCAGGCACCTATTCTTTCTGGAAGCCCGGCTTCTCCCGGAATGGGAACGGGGGTAGTGAAAATACTCAAATCTCCCAAAGAGGTGGGTAGAATTGCCAAGGGAGATGTTTTGGTTGCTCCGATGACTTCACCCGATTATGTTCCGGCAATGAAAAAGTCAGCCGCCATCATCACAGACGAAGGGGGGCAGACTTCCCATGCGGCAATTGTCTCGAGAGAGCTGGGAATTCCTTGTGTGGTGGGTACGAAGGATGCTACAAAGATTCTTAAAGATGGCCAAATTGTAACAGTGAATGGGGAATCCGGCCAGATATTTTTGGGCTCAGGAATCAAAAGATCCTCCGATGAAAAAGTTGCCTCCGATAAACCCAAGTTTGCCAAGACGAAAACGGCAACAAAAATATACGTTAATCTGGGACAGCCTGACAGGGCTTCTCAGATTGCTAAAACAAACGTTGACGGAGTAGGCCTTTTAAGGGCGGAATTCATGATTGCTGATATCGGAATTCATCCCAAGGAAGCCATAAAGAGGAAAGAGCAGGAATCTTTCATATTAAAGCTTGCCCGTGACCTGGAAACTTTTTGTAAGGCCTTTTACCCGAGACCCATCGTTTACCGGGCAACCGACTTTAAAACCAATGAGTATAGAAGCCTTCCGGGTGGAAAATTCTGGGAACCGGTAGAGCCCAATCCCATGCTTGGTTTTAGAGGAGCGTTCAGGTATGTTGCCAATCCCGAAGTTTTTAATCTCGAACTTAGGGCTATCAAAAAGGTCCGCGAGAAATACGAAAACCTTCAATTGATGGTTCCTTTTGTCAGATCTCCGGAAGAGCTGTCCCGTGTCAGGAGAATTGTTGCCACCCAAGGTCTTTTTGAAAAACCCAGCTTTAAGTTTTTGATGATGGTTGAAATCCCGGTAAACGTCATTCAGATTGAAGACTTCATAAAGGTGGGAATTGACGGGGTTTCCATAGGCAGCAATGACCTGACCATGCTTATAGAGGGAACGGACAGAGACAATTCCGATGTTGCCAGTGAGTTTAGTGAAATGCGCCCTGCGGTTTTATGGGCTCTTGAAAGAGTTATCAAGAAAAGTAACGAGGCGGGAATAACCTCCTCCATTTGCGGTCAGGCCCCGAGCGAATATGAAGATTTGGTTAAAAGGCTTGTACGTTGGGGAATAACCAGTATTTCGGTTAACCCCGATTCCATAGACAGAGTCAG
>DAHVYL010000017.1 GCA_027327685.1 Candidatus Woesebacteria bacterium | reverse complement strand
TAAGATTTTTAACAAGATGAATTTTGTGAAACTCCTTTTCTGTAATGATTTCTCGATCCAACGCAGACTCTAAGGCTTCACTGAAACTTTTCTTATTAGTGATTTCAACCAGTATTGCCTCCATAATGGAACCATACAGGATTATTGATGGTTTCCAAAGTTGATTTTTCAAACATTTTCTTGCATATCCAACGTCTCTTTCAAGCAAGCCTCTCAATTCTTTGTTTTTTATGAAATTAAAAGGGCGACGGCCGGAAATGGCCCTCAAAAGGCCTGTTTTATCCTGCGACCTTTTATTAGATGCCACCCTCTGTTTTTCGATGTATTCTTTTGAATAAAGTGGTGCTCCGGGGTGTTTTAAGCCGTACTCACGTGCCGTGAGGCCGTGGGTTTTAATATGCCATGAAATGCTCGAAAAATAATTTTCGCATTCAAGACACTGGATTTTGTTCGACATTTCCATATGACACTTTTGTGATTTTAGCGGTAGGTACAGGGGTCGAACCTGTTAGAGCTTGCGCTCACGAGTTTTCAAGACTCGCGCATTACCGTCCTGCCCACCTACCTTGGCGGAGGAGGTGAGATTCGAACTCACGTGCCCCTTGCGGAGCGAGGGTTAGCAACCCTCTGCCATCGGCCACTAGGCGACTCCTCCTGAAATTTCAAAAGCCTTGTATTATTTGAGCCCACGAGGCCAAAATATACACAAACTTCAGCCTTATTATACAGCCAAATACGTTCACCTGCCACGGAGGGGTATAAAGTTTTAAAAAGCGTTCGGGTAGTATGCCTAACGCCAACAAGACCCGAAGTGTTAGTCAGTAATAAATTCTGATATAATACGCATATATGGAATCTGCCTCCAATCCTGCCGAGAGCACATTAAATCAAGAGCCGCAGGCAGTGGTCGTCAGACGGGAAGCCGAGCGTGAGTTAATTACCTGGACGGCACCGGGACGGCCATTTAAAAGATATAGCAGAAGGTTTTACGTTAAGATTTTTTCTATCGTGGGAATAGTCAGCATAATTGTTTTTATAGCTGAAGGCGTAATGCCGGTGGTGCTTTTAGTCTCGTTTATTTTTTTGTTTTATGTTCTTTCAACGGTTCCACCGGATGATGTTGAGCACAAAATAACAAATAAAGGGGTTAAGGTTGCGGGCAAAGAAACGGATTGGCAGAACATACTCAGATTTTGGTTTCTATCAAGATCCGGAAGCGATGTTTTGGTTTTTGAGACAAGATTCATTCCCGGAAGAATGGAGCTGGTTATCAATCCGGAAATCAAAGATAGATTGAAAAAGGAAATCTCGGCCTATGTTCCCTATGAGGAAATACGACCTTCTTTTTTGGACAGGTTCGTGGGCTTTTTAGTTAAAAGACTGTCTGAGGGCGAGTAAGCACTCTGCAAATGCTTGCGCCTGTAGCTTAATGGATAGAGTTGAGCCTTGCGGAGGCTTAGGTCCCAGTTCGACTCTGGGCAGGCGCACCAGGGAGGATGGGCAGGACGGTAATGCGTTGGTTTCGAAAACCAATTCTCGAAAGGGATAGCAGGTTCGACTCCTGCATCCTCCGCTCAGGTTTAAGAAAAATATGAATAGCAAGATAAATCAGCAGGTATCAATAGGCGGTGCAGTTGTTTTTAGAGACAACCGCGGTAAACGCCAGTTCTTGCTGGTCAAAACAAAAGAAGACGGTGGCTGGGAAATACCCAAGGTTATGGTGAGAAAGGGTGAATCCTCGGTGCGTTCTGTAATCAGGCTTACCGGTGAACAGGGGGGAATCACGGCCAGGGTTTTGGAAGAAGCCGGAAGATATACGGGAAATGTGCTTGTTAACGGCATTTCGGTTTCTCAGAAGTATTATTACTACCTGATGCTCCAAAAGGGAGGCCCAAGTGAGCTCATCGGTTTTCAGGCCTTTAAGTGGTTGGAATTTCCGGATGCCAATAAAAAACTGGACTCAAAGAAGGAGAAAGAAATGCTCAAAGGCGCAAAAGAAGTTCTGAAAGAGTGGGAAACAACACACAAGGTCAAGTCATACTAGCCAAAGCCGCTTTATCCGAAACGGAAGATTCTTCGGACAAGAAAGTATTAATAACCCGCGAATTTTCTTCGGGTGGAGTTGTCTGTAAAAAAGAAAAGGGAGGTGTTCTCTGGCTTGTCAGGAGAACTTCGGTGAGCGATCTTTTTCCGGAAACGCATTGGATGCTGCCAAAGGGCTGGCTTGACGACCTGGATGACGGCATACCCGGCCCCATGGCATCCGGAGCGGTAAAAGCTGATGAAGAAACTCTTCAAAAAACCGCCGTTCGCGAAGTGGCCGAAGAAGGCGGGGTTGATGCCAAAATAATCAAAAAAATTGAAACGATTAAATATCTCTACAGACACCCGGTCAAAGGGAGAGTTTTAAAATTTGTTACATTTTATTTGATGGAGTGGGTCAGTAATTTACCCCAAGGTTTTGACGGTGAAACCTCTGAAATTGCCTGGCTTCCTTTTGAAGAGGCCTATAAAAGACTTTCGTTCTCAAGAGAAAAAGAAATACTTGGAAAGGCCAGAGAGCTTTCTGAGAAGACCTCTTTGGTATAATATGAAGTTCCTGGAGGAGTCGCCTAGTGGTATGGCACAGGTTTGGAGAACCTGGACCCGCAAGGGTCTCGTGAGTTCGAATCTCACCTCCTCCGCAAAACCCTGGTTTTTTGGATAACTTCACATTTTGTTCGGGTCTTAATGATATAATCGGAGCAGGATGCCTGAAAATCAAATAGAGGAAGTAAAAGGAAGGACGGATATAGTCTCCATAATCGGTGAACGGATTGATCTCAAAAAAGCCGGGAGGAATTACAAAGCAATTTGTCCTTTCCATGGTGAAAAAACACCTTCTTTTATGGTTTCTCCGGAGCTTCAGATTTTCAAATGTTTTGGCTGTTTTCCTGCCGGCCAATTTATAAAGACTCCTTTTGGATATCACAAGATCGAAGATGTAGTAGCAAATGAATGGGTTTTTTCTGGTAGTGGAAATTTACAAAAAGTTGAAACCCCATTAGTTAGGCATTATCACGGCGACTTAATAACAATTTCGCTGGCAAATTTAACCGAACGAGTGTCAATGACCGGAGACCATAATGTTTTTATCGTCGGCGGTGCTCCGTTATATAAATACAATTACAAATATCTTTCAAAAAGGTTAAATGAATATGCTAAATACGATCGGAATAAAAAATTATTCAAGGTTTACAAATATTTTCCTATTCAAAAAATCCAGGCAAGGGATCTTAAGAGCAAAATGACGGTTCTTTATCCCATTGATACAACTGTCAAGGATGTGGAAAAAATAGATTTAGCTGCATTTATAACAAAAAAGTGGCCACCGCATGGTAGAAAACCAATTATTCCTGAACTTGATGTAAAAGTGGACGACGACCTGCTCAAATTAATTGGGTACTATATTGCTGAAGGGAGTAGTCATAGAGCATATGTAAGGTTTAGTGTTGGTGATCATGAGAAAAATTTTGCAAAAGATATTGTAAACGTTGCGAATAAAATCTTTAGTTTTGAGGCCAAGGTTTGCAGAAAGCATCAGGGCGAAAAAAGCGGAACGGAGATATCGCTATGTAATTCAATTTTGGCAAATGTGTTTGAAAATCTGTGTGGAAAGGGTGCACAAAATAAACATATTCCGTTCATTTTTCAACAGCTTCCGTCCGATAAACAACTTGTATTACTAAACGCAATCTACAGAGGTGATGGTTTTGAAAAGAAACCAGGTGGTAAAGCTAAAACCCACAGAAAGAGTATTACTACGGTTTCCAGAACGTTGGCAGAACAGTTAACCGACATCTTATTAAGAAATGGTTTTTTCCCGTCAAAACGTACTATAGAACAGAAGGTTGATAAGATGGGGGTTCATCATAGGGAAGCATATATTATTGGTTGGTCTGTTAATCCGAAAGCGGCTAAGCACAAACATATATATGAAGATGAAAACGGCAATAAATTTTGGCTTTTACCAATCCTTAATAAAGACACCTCATCATATAAAGGTAGAGTTTACAATCTCCGGGTTGCAAATGATCATTCTTATATAGCAAATACTTTCGCTGTTGCCAACTGTGGCGAGTCTGGAGATGTATTTTCTTTCTTAGAGAAGTATGAGGGAATGGAATTTCCCGAAGCCCTAAAGTATTTGGCGGACAGGGCTGGCATAAAGCTTCAAAAATTTCAGGGAGGGGATATGTCGGAAAAAGAAAAATTGATTGAGGTTAACACTCAAGCGCTCCGTTTCTACAATTATTTGTTATTAAACCACCCAGTCGGTAAAAGGGCCCTGGACTATTTAATGACCGACAGGGGACTTAAAAAGGAAACTATTGAAGAGTTCCAACTTGGGTTTTCTCCTCAAAATTCATACGCTTTGACGAAGTTTTTGATTGGCAAAAAGAAGTTTACTCCAAATGAGATTGAAAGGGCCGGAATAGGAGTTTTGAAAGGATCGAATGTATACGACAGATTTGGCGGGCGTGTCATTTTTCCCCTGTTTGACCATAGAGGAAACCCCATCGGTTTTTCTGGTAGGATTTTGCCTTGGGATAAGCGGGAAACCGGAAAATACATAAACTCTCCCGAGACTCCCCTTTATCACAAAAGCAATGTTCTTTTTGGTCTCAACTTGACGCGCGGATTCATTAAAAAGAAAAAAACGGCAATCGTAGTCGAAGGAGAGCTTGATCTTATTTCTTCATGGCAGGCAGGTATCAAAAATGTGGTGGCAATAAAAGGATCTGCTCTCACCGATGAACAGGTAAAACTTTTGTCGCGGTTTGCACAGAAGTTTATTTTGGCCCTGGATAGCGATATGGCCGGAGATGCCGCAACAAGACGGGGGATAAAAGTGGCAAGTGATATTGGAGTTGAGATAAAAGTTGCGGAAGTAAGCGGCGGCTACAAAGATCCTGATGAGGCGGCTCGCGGCAATATTGAAAGCTACAAAAAAGACCTGATAGGAGCAAAAGTCATATGGGACTTTCTAATTGATTCCGTTTTTGCGCGCAACGGCGGAGGGACGGGTTCCGAAAAATCAAAAATTTCAAAAGAGATTGTCCCCATCCTTTCCGAGATAGCCGACAAAATTGTTCAGGCACATTATGCAAATGTTGTAGCCAAGAAGCTAGGAGTACCTCTTGAGGCGGTTTCCGACGAAATCTCCAAAGTCGAGAGA
Source organism: Candidatus Woesebacteria bacterium (assembly GCA_027327685.1). Taxonomy (GTDB): domain Bacteria; phylum Patescibacteriota; class Microgenomatia; order UBA8517; family UBA8517; genus UBA8517. The sequence continues at coordinate 3,914 of DAHVYL010000017.1, read as the reverse complement.
GTTTCCGTTCCGGGCTCTCCCGGTCAGGAAGAAAAAACGGAGGATAGGACAAAAAGGGAGAGGCTTGAGGAAAACTTTTTGAAATTGGTTTTTGCCTGGGATCCAAAAGTCCTTCTTTCCAATGGTACAAAGCAAATTATTAAGTTACCCGTCAATTTAAAACTGATAGAGGAATATGAGAAGTTTTCGGAGAAGAAAGATTTTAAAATCTCAGAGTTTGGTAAAAATCTCCCCAAGGAACTATTTGCCGCATTCTCAAAAATAGTTCTTAGTGAAGAGCGGGATTTGGACGAAAATATCGATCAACTAAAAAAGGAGTTGGAATTAGTCAAAAAAGAGCTTAAAATACTAGCTGTAAAAGAAAAATTAGAAAGTTTGCAATCTCAGATACGTGAGATGGAAGAAAAAGGCGAGGAAGAAAAGCTTCTTAAAGCTCAAAACGAATTCAATAAACTCGCCAAATTACGCTCCACCTACGAAAAAGATGAAGGAAGCGGTATAATCTTTAATGAGGATTAAAATTCCTCTGTTTTTATATGATAAGAAAACCAGTACTCGATTTGATTAAAAAAGGCCGTGATCAGGGGTTTGTCACCCAAGAGGAAATAATGGAAATTTTTTCCGACGCGGAAGAAAGAGTGGTGGAACTCGATGACCTTTATGAAAAACTTTTGGCAGAAGGAATCGATGTTTTTGAATCGGTGACTCCGGGAGAAATTGAAACCGACGAAAAAGCCAAAGAGAAACTGGATCGCGAAATCGAACTTCTTACAAAACTCGAAGGGATCGAATCAACAGATCCTGTCAGACAGTACTTAAGAGAAATTGGCAGGGTTCCTCTTCTTTTGGCTGAGGATGAAGTTGAACTTGCCAAAAGATACGAAAAGGCGGATAAGCATGCAAAAGACAAATTAACCGAAAGCAACCTCAGGTTGGTGGTCTCAATTGCCAAGAAGTATATAGGCCGGGGTTTGTCGCTTCTTGATTTAATTCAGGAGGGAAATCAAGGGCTTATACGGGCCGTTGAAAAATATGATTGGAGAAAGGGCTACAAATTCTCAACCTACGCAACCTGGTGGATAAGGCAGGCCATAACCCGCGCTATCGCCGACCAGGCAAGAACAATCAGAATTCCCGTTCATATGGTCGAAACAATCAATAAGATTTATAGAACCAGCAGAAGGCTAATGCAGGAACTTGGCAGGGAACCCACACCCGAAGAAATCGGAGAAGAGCTTGAAATGGAAGGAGACAGAATCCGCGAGATTTTCAAAATTGCCCAGGAAACAACTTCTCTTGAGGCCCCTGTCGGGGAGGATCAGGAAAGTTTCCTCGGAGATTTTATTCCCGATGAAAACACACTCTCTCCGGTTGATCAGGCGAGTAAACAACTTTTGAAAGACCATCTGGAAGAAGTGTTGGGAACCTTATCTGAAAGGGAAGCCAAGGTTCTTAAACTTAGATTTGGTCTTGAAGGCAGTAAAGCAATGACTTTGGAAGAGGTAGGTAAGGTTTTTGGTGTTACCCGTGAGCGTATCAGGCAGATCGAGGCTAAAGCACTTCGTAAATTGAAACATCCAAGTAGAAGGAAAAAGCTGCAGGACTACCTCGACTAATTACTGTCCACTAGCTACCGATACCCAGTTTCTCCTTGAGGCCACCAATCATTGTTTCAGTCATTTTAGGAAGATCAAAGGTAGGTTTCCACCCCCAATCGCGTCTTGCTTCCGAATCGTCAATCGATTCCGGCCAGCTTTCGGCGATTGACTGTTTGACGGGATCGGGGTCAAAAGTGCAGACAAAGTCCGGATAGAGTTTTTTAATTTCCTCGGCAATTTCTTTGGGAGTAAAATTAATTGCGCCGAAGTTGTAGCTGGTGCGGACGTTGATTTTTTCGGCGGGAGCCTCCATAAGATCAATGGTTCCTTTTATGGCATCATCGATATACATCATCGGAAGTCTGGTATTCTCCTTTAGAAAAGCGCTGTACCTACCTTCTTTAAGAAGCCCATAAAAAATATGTACCGAGTATTCGGTTGTTCCGTCTCCCGGGGGGGCTTTATAGCCGGTTAGCCCAGGGTATCTAAGGCTTCGCACGTCAACTCCGTAGCGTTTCCAGTAATATTGGCACATAAGCTCTCCAGTCACTTTCCCGATGCCGTAAATTGTTGTCGGTTCAAGGCTTGTGTGTTGAGGTGTATTTATTTTTGGAGTAGTTGGCCCGAAAGCGGCGATCGAACTTGGCCAGAACACTTTAAATTTATATATTTTTGCCAAATCCAAAACATTTTTAAGACCCCCGAAATTTACTTTCCAAGCCAACTCCGGATCTTTTTCACTGCCTACGGACAGAAGTCCGGCGAGGTGATAAACGTCCGTAATTCTATCTTCCTTGACAATTACTTCCAGAGAGGAATAGTCCGTTACATCACCGCGGACGAGATTCCCGTCAAAATCTTCAGGGATTGTTTTATTGCCCAAGGCAAAAACATTTTCTTTTCCGAACCGTTTCTGTAGTTCGGGTACAAGATCCGATCCGACAAGTCCAAAAGCACCCGTAACCAGAATTTTTCTCATATAATCTCAAGTTTTTTACCGACTTTTTCAAAAATCTGAAGGGCTTGATCAAGCTGTTTTTTGCTGTGTCCCGCCGAATTCATAATTCTGATCCTGGCCTTTCCCTGGGGGACGGTAGGATAGACAATTGCCTTAGCAAAAAGTCCTTCGGCAAAAAGCTCCTTACTCATATCCTGGGCCAACTTGGCCTCGCCAAGCATGAGTGGGATGATGGGGGAGATAGAGCTTCCCGTGTCAAAACCCAGCTTTTTAAGGCCCGCCCTTAAATAATCCGCATTTTTCCAGAGATTTTTAACCAGATCTCCTGATTTTTCCAAAAGGCCGACAGCGGCAATGCAAGCAGCCACATCCGGGATCGTCATGGCGGAGCTAAAAAGGAAAGGTCGTCCGCGTTGGGAAAGCCATTCGATAACTTCTTTTTTGCCTGCGGCCAAACCTCCGACTACCCCAAAAGCCTTACTCATTGTGCCAACCTCAATATCTACTTTGCCGTGGAGTTTGAAGTGGTCAACAATTCCTCTGCCGCTTTCTCCAAGTACACCCTCACCGTGTGCGTCATCAACCATGAGCATGGCATCGTATTTGGAGGCAACCTCATATATTTTATCCAGCGGAGCAATGTCTCCATCCATAGAGAAAACTCCATCGGTAATCACTAATTTCTTTTTATCAGCAGGAGACTCCTTCAGTTTTTCTTCCAAATCGGCCGGATTTGCGTGGGCAAACCTGATAACCTCGGCTTTACTCAGGCGGCAGCCGTCAATAATACTGGCGTGGTTTAGTTCATCTGAAAAGATTAAGTCGCCCTCCCCGACAAGAGCAGGGATAACCGCCAGGTTTGCCGTGAATCCGCTTTGAAAAGTAATTACGGCCTCTGCTTTTTTAAATCCTGCGAGTTTTTCCTCAAGTTTTTTGTGGAGTAGGGTGGTTCCGGCAATTGTTCTTACCGCAGCAGGTCCTATGCCATACTCATCAATTGCTTTTTTAGCAGCCTCTTTCATCTCCGAATTGTTGGCAAGCCCAAGGTAATTATTTGAACAGAAGTTGAGAAGTTTTTTACCGTTTATTTGGATTTCAGGACCGATAGGGCTTTCAATGGTCAGAATGTTGTTATAGAGGTTTTGTTCCTTGAGATCATCAACCTGCTTTTTGATCCAATCCGTGGCCATGAGATGATTATACATCAAAATCCGATTTGTAAAGTCGATTTCTTTTGATGGCCATTATTTGATATAATCAGGCGTTCTTTAATAATCCCCGGTAGCTCAGCGGTAGAGCGAATTCCTGTCGGTTAGGCAGCGCTTTAAAGTAATTTGAAGTGTAAAATCAGGCTAATT
>DAHVYL010000016.1 GCA_027327685.1 Candidatus Woesebacteria bacterium | reverse complement strand
CCGCCCAAGAATGAAAGCCTTTTGACCCAGACAGATTTGTCAAAAATCTTAAGCATAAAGTACATCGCGCCACCGGAAATTGCGGTGGCCACAAGAATTTTTAGAGTGTGTTTAATAAACTTCAAATTGATTATCTCTCCAATTCTTTTGTTGATCAGTGCTATCAGAACCACCGATTCAATCAGTGTGCTCACTGCGAAGGACGCGGCAAGTGCCCAAACGTCCAGGTGAAACCCCTTGACCAGTATAAAATCGCCCGTAACCAGAATTATGAGTCCGACAAAAGAAACTTTGACCGGGGTTTTTGTATCATGCAACGCAAAAAATGAGCGAACAAGAATAGACATTAAGGTTTGGAAAACCACAGATACTGCAAAAACAGAAAGCACCGTTCCTGTTTGTACCGTTGAATTCCAATCAAAAATCTTTGTTCCATAAATAAGTCTGACCACAGGGATTCTCAATGCAATCAAGGCCGCCGCCATAGGCAGTGTAAAAAACATTGCTTGGTAAATTGCCGAAAGAAGAATTCTTCTAAATTCCTTTTTATCCCCATCCGCATTTGAAAGCATTGGAAGAACGGCCTTAGCAAGAGATGTTCCAAAAAGGGTTACCGGAAGAAGCTGTAGCGAATTTGCAAAAGTATAGTAAGTATAAGATGCTTGGGAAATAATCGACGAGAGAAAGAGCTCGGTACTTTTCCCTATCTGGTCAAAGGTCAAGTCGATTACCCTCGGGAGAGCCAACCGCCCGATCTTTTTAACACCGTCGTCCGGTTTAAAATCCCAAGTAAATCTAAACCCAAGCCTCCTCGAAAGAGGATACTGAATTATAAAATGGGCGAAAGCTCCGATAACCACTCCGATCGCGGGGGCCGTTAAGCCAATGTAGGGAGTAAGTATAACCGTACCCAAAATTATTCCCAAATTGTAAAAAATTGGTGCCAGAGCCGGTATCAGAAAACGGCGTAGGGACTCCAAAACCCCCGTCAAAACATAACTGACTACAAAAAAACCCTGAGCTGCAAAAAGAATTCTGGCGAGAAATGCTATTTTTGCGTTTTCGGCAAGGCCAAAACCGGGTGCGATAATAGAATAAATCTGAGGTGCAAAAACCCCAATCACGGCGACCGCAAAAATAAAAATGGCAAGTCCGATTGAGACAACCTTACCTGCAAGCTGCCAGGCTTTTATCTCTCCCTCTTTCAGAGTTTTGGTGAACACGGGGATAAAAGCGGAGGAAAAGGTACCAAAAACCAAAACCTGAAAAATCGCATCGGGAAGCCTGAAAGCAGCAAAAAACAAAGAAAGCGAATTCGGGTCAAAATAACTTGCCAGAACTCTCTGCCTGATAAGTCCCAGAACCATGGAGGTAGCAATCATAACCATGATCAAAGTGGCTGCGGAAAGAACGGTGTTTTGTTGCGAATTTATGATTTTTTTACTCCTGGCGATTAAGTCTTCCATTATCTCTTAGTTGATATTCTAGCTTCTTTGTCATATACTAACAACCGTAAAATAAACCGATATGCCAGTAACAAAAACAGCCAAAAGGGCCCTTAGGGGTTCCAAAAATAAAACTGAAGTTAACAGACTTTTAGTAAAAAGGCTTGAGATTGCCGTCCGTCTTGCAAAAAAATCCAAAAATAGCCAAAAAATATTGGCAGCGGTTTCTCTGGCCGACCGTGCAGCAAAGAAAAACGTAATTCACAAAAACAAAGCCGCCAGAATAAAGTCGCAACTTTCAAAACTGATTTCTGTCAAAGCTTCTCCAAAGGAGGCAAAAAAGGTTTCAAAAAAGACCCCTACAAAGAAAAAATAATTCTTCCGGATAGAACTTCTTTCACGCATTTACATGTGCTATATTGATTTAAAGCCATAGGCCCTATGTAAATTATGCCCAAAAATAAAGCTATAAACCTACTGCCGCTGGAGGAATTTAATGCTTCGACCACGGGGCGTGTCCTGAGGTGGGCAACCGGGACGTTTCGCATAATAGTAATTGTCACCGAGATGGTTGTTATGGCGGCATTTTTATCGCGATTCTGGTTGGATGCTCAAAATTCTACCTTAAATAATTCCATTAAAGCAAAGAGTGCACAAATTTCCGCACAGGCAAACCTTGAAAAACAATTTAGAGGAATCCAGTCGAAATTGAGCGTTTTCAGTAAAATCAGCCAAGACCAGAATACCTCGGCTTTGATTGAAAAAATTACCAGTAGCGTCCCCGAAAGCATTACCCTATCGAGAATATCCGTGACACGGGGGGAAATAGAAGTTCGCGGAGCCTCGTTTTCGGATTTTGACATTTCCAGATTTATTATCAGTTTGCAAGGTGCACCGTTTAAAGGCGCCGAACTGGGACAAGTGAATTCATCGGAAAGAAATTCCGGGGAAACTGATTTTGTAGTCAAAATTACCTACTAAAAATTATGGCAACTGGTTGGAGATCATCATATTTCAGATATAGGGAGTTGTTCTTAAATATTTCTGCCATTTACAAAAAAAGGGCGGATTTACGTGCGTTTCTGGAAATAGTTCTGTCAATAGTGGCTGTAATTGTTTTTGTCATGTTTGCTCTCAAGCCCACCGCCTTAACTATTATCAGTCTGGTACAACAAATTAATGAGGAAAAAAAGACTTTGTCATCCCTCACACAAAAAGTCAACGACTTACAAAAAGCGGGTACGCTTTTGTCGCAAAATCAAAGATTTATCGGGAACGTTGACATTGCCGTTTCCTCCGCGCCGCGTCCGGACACTTTTGCCAAACAGATTGAAGGACTCTCGGCCAAAAATGGTGTTGAGCTGATGGGTATTGCCGTAAATGATGTAATCCTGGTAGGAAGCCCCAAAACCGTGAGGGTGTCCGGAGAACTTGAGCCCCTACCGGAAAATGCAAATGAAATGGGTTACTCTCTCAGCCTCAAGGGAAGCTTCGCAAGCATAAATGGCTTTTTGAAAGATCTTGAAAACTTAAGAGTTATATCGACAATAGATAGTATGACAATCAGCTCTTCCGTTACGGAAACCGGAAGAGTTATAGTTGCCGTTATCTCAGGCAGGGTCCCCTATCTGGGAGAAAATAAATAAATATGAAAAAAAGTTCTCTTCCGAAACCAATAACAATATTAATTCTGACTTTGCTTACGGCCCTTATCTGGGTGGGTCTTAGTATCTATAGAACTGTCACGGTTAAGCCGGTAGCGGAGGTACCGGAAAACATCTTAAAACCCCTAAACCCCACTCTCAACACGGATGTCTTGCAAAAGATCGAGGCCTCCATTTTTATCCAAGATTCGGAAATTCCACCGATTAATATCAATGTAGGGGGAACGCTTACCCCGACACCCATTCCGACCGCGGCACCGGAAGCTACAGCTATACCCGAGGCGTCTCCCAGTGCATCACCCAATCCATGATCAAAAAAAATAAAATCCCCACCATTCTAGGAATACTGTTACTTTTCGGGGGAGTATTTGCGGGAGTTTTTCTTTTAAGAAATAATCAAATATTTAAAATCGGTGCCGTTCCCACTACTACTCCCAAAGACGTCAGGTTGAGTAATCTTTCCGACTCTTCCGTAACGGTTTCTTGGGTTACCGATGATGCATCTGTGGGTTTTATCTCCTACGGCACAAGCCAGAATCTTGGCAGCATTGTCAGGGAAACTGAAGACGATCAAAAGTTTTCCACACACAGTATTACCATTACGGGACTTGCCCCAGAGTCAGATTATTATTTCAAAATCAATTCTGACGGCACCGCTTTTGACAATAATGGCATTCCTTGGCAGTTTACAACTGGGAAAACCTTATCGATCGGCCAGGCCGCAACTCTAATTTCTGGATCTGTAATCACCTCCTCAGGAGAAACGGTAAAACGGGCGATTGTTTATGTTGTGGTTGGAGGATATACTCTCTCCACTCTCACTTCAGAAAACGGTATCTTTGTTCTACAACTGGGAGCTGCCCGAACACCCGACCTTTTCGGCTATGCTGAGATCGATCCCGCCAAAACACTTTTGGAAATTTCCGTAACAACAGAGGGAGGGGAGGGATCAACCGCAAAAGTTTTTCCCCAATCGGCAAATCCGGTTCCTGCTTTAATAGTGGGCCGGGACCAGGACTTCAGAAATCTACAACCAAGCTCTGAAGAAGGTAATCCCAATGCCGATTTGAATCTCCCCGAAACGGCGACTGCGGAATCCAAATTTGACATAAGCGGCGAAAAAACCGTCTCAGGAAAAAGTATCACTCTGGAAAGCGTCACCGAAGGGGAAGTTGTCACAAGTGATAAACCCCAATTTTTTGGTGATGGACCAACCGGTACAAAAATTACCATCAGTGTTCATTCCGAAACTCCGGTTTCAGGTACCACCACCGTCTCCTCCGGTGGCTCCTGGAGTTGGTCGCCTCCCACAAGTCTATCCGAAGGTGCCCATACCATTACCGTTTCTTGGATTGATACCTCAGGTATAAAAAGAAGCCTGACCCGAAATTTTATAGTTCAGGCCGGAGAGCTGCCTGCTTTTGTGGCCACGCCATCTGCAACGCCAACAACTACCCCAGTATCGACAAAATCACCCTCACCCAAACCAACTGCGACACCGGCAGTGATAAAAAGCCCGACACCGAAACCAATATCCACACCCACCGCAACTCCGGCCGCCCTGCCACAATCGGGAAGCTTGACTCCGACGATTTTGCTGTTTATGATGGGATTAGGAGTTATCACGTTCAGTTTCTATATCTGGAAGACATCTGACGAAAATTATAAATAGAATCATTTATTAATCAGCCGCATGCCCAATCAAAATCCGTCCGATCCAAATCAAAACCAGCAGCAAAATAACCCCAGTTCCATTCCTTTCTCCCCACAGGCCGATTTACCACCGCTTCCTCCGGAGTTTCAAAATGTAAGTACTGAAACCCCGGCCACCTCCACCGCACCCACCGTCGAGCCGGGTTCTGCAGCACCGCCGGCTCCAAGTTTTTCCAACATCACGCCTTCCCCAAAGAAAAAATTCGGGACCGGAAGAATAATTGCAACCATTTTGGGAATATTTGTCCTTGTTGGCGGAGTTGCTGTGGCAACATACACGGTTGGACAGAAACAACTATTCCGACAAAAGGCTGAAACCACGCAAACGTGTGAGAGTAAAGGTCAGGTCTATTGCGGAGGCTGTATCAACGACTGCGTTCCGTACGAAGACTTTAATATTGAAGGCCAAACAGTTGGTTGTAATTATCTTATCCAAAAAAGATGCGGGTCGGTTGTTGTCCCGGGTGAAGACCAGACTTATTGTAACTCGGACGGCTGTACAGGAAGTTCCGCAAATAATTGTGTTGTCAACCGCTATCGCTGCGACCGCAACAAAGATCTTAGTTCCGGGTGTCAGGACATTGTAACCGGTGGCCCGACGTACGACACCTTAAATTTTCAAGAAAGTTGCGGAGCCGAGCAGATCGATGTTGCCTGTGGCGGAACCACTGTTGATTTTGTTTCTAAAATTTATGCGAATGCATGTACCACGACAACACCGGCTCCCACAACACCGACACCGACCCCGGTTGGCGATATCCCTCCCGTGACACGGACGACCCCAACTCCGGCCGCCGCCGCTCCTTACTGCGGCGCAGTAGTGGCATATGATTCCAACTGGAACGCACTATCCTCAACCGACTTGTCTTCCCTTACAGCAGGGGCGGCAATTAATTTCTGTGTAACGGGGTCTGCCACGTCGGGAACATTTGACATGGCAAGATTCATCATCAATGGAGTTCAACAGGCAGATACCACGACCAAAAAACCCGGTTCTACTACAGCCTTTTGTCAGTCCTACACGATTCCTAAAGATACGGCAACGTTTACAATTTCGGCAAAAATACACCACTCAACATTGGGGTGGTTCTAAAATATGAAAAAACCTATTGGCAAACTCGGAACAACTTTAATAATACTTGCAACCGTTATTCTGGCAGGTGTTGCCATATTCACGGCCTTTAGGCTCTACCAGCTCAGACAACAACCGGTTGCGCCAAATGTTCCATCAAGTGAGCCCAAGGCGGCATGTCTGGCTGATGTTAAACAATGCCCTGACGGATCGTATGTGGCACGCGATCCAAACAACAATTGCGCATTTAAACCCTGTCCGTCCGGGGGTAGTTGTTCATTGTCATTTACCATTACCCAAGCCCCCGCACCGGCTCCAGGATTAACCTGTACATCCAAAATAGCTTGGCAGGACGATGCCAAAAATTTACCTTCCAACTACTACTTAACGACAAAGATTGCCCCCGGATCAAATGTTACTCCAGGACAAAAATTTGTTTATAGTCTTGGGTATAAAAATACGGGAAATGCAGTTGTAAATTCTGCAAGCTTCACAGACACTCTGCCGTCGCAAGTAAGCTTCCTGGATGCGGACAAGGGTTGCACTTACAACTCTGGTACAAGGACGGTAACATGTACTCTTGGCGATGTGGCTGTCGGCGGAGCGAGCCAGAAAGCAGTTCGGGTACAGATTTCCGACTCGGCTGCTGCGGGAAGCTTTACAAATAAAGCAGTCCTACAAGCTTCTAGTGTTGCGGATTCTAACTGTCAAATATCACTGAATGTTCAGTCTTCCGAAAGTACACCAACTCCCACACCTACTCCGGGGCCGGATGCCACACCGACTGCTCCAGCACCAACTGCAACAGGAACACCGGTTCCGGGTGTTGCCACCCCAACGCCGGAGGCTGCGCTTCCGGAATCCGGCACAGGTTGGCCGACACTTGTTGGTATCGGATTCGGAATACTCATAATCCTTGGTTCGATACTTTTGGCTCTCTAATCTCTTTGTGGATAAAATCATTATTTTGTTAACTCCGGGCATAAACTTTGTTAAGTTAAATTTAGACAGGATCGTTTTTATTCTGGTTTCGGCCGCTGTTTTTTATTTTGCCTATTGGGTTACCTCATACTCGCTTAGGAGGCTAAAACCCGAAGTTATCTCCTATTATCCTTTTGATAAATTTTTCCCAAAATCGGGAAAGTGGTCCATTGTCTATTTTTTGATAACAATCATTCTTTTGGGAGCTTTGGTATATGTGATTGTAAAGGGCGGATTTTATCTGGCTCCGGCTTAAAATATCATCTCCAGCTTGTCACCCAGTAATAACTTCTGTCAAGCCAAAGCGGAACCTCCAGTCCTGTCCAATGAGGGTAAAAATAAACGAATGCCAGTAGACAAATAAACAGATAACCGAATATTAACTTGGGGTTCCGACGCAAAACATATGCGGTTGCCATGCTCAAGAAAGGAATCGACGGCAGGTAGTGGTACAAAAACATAATTCTGGGGGATGCGGCCCAAGGCGCAAAAAATATTAAATAGGAAAAAACAATTAGACCAAGTTTCTTGTTTTTCTCAAAATAGGCAGTAACCGCACACATCGCAACAGATATGATTCCAAACCAAAAAACGAACGGGTTCCCCATCGCATAAATTCTGGCAACTATTCCGCGAACTTCGTCACTCGTATAAAGATAAATCGGACGTATGAGTAGCGGCCAACTCCACCAGGAAGATGTATAAGGGTGTGTTGCCCTAAGTCCCGTATGATACCACCACATTTGCTTCTGCATACCCCACCAGGTTGCCAGATCGTGTCCCGTTGTGAACATGGGTAGGTACGCCAAGAGATAAATTGCAAAAGGCAAAAACAGAAACCACAAAACAGATAATCTGAACTTTTCTTTTCTTTTCAACCACAAAACAAAAATAATGGGGGCTGCCCAAAGAGCGGACCATTTTGAAGAGATTGCCAAACCGAAAGAAACCGCAGAAAGAAAATCTTTCTGTTTTGAAAAAAGATAAATCGACAAAAGCGAGAAGAAAAGAATGTAGCTGTCATTCATCCCGATTCTACTCATCACAAGCGACAGTCCATCCAAAGAGAAAACGCCCGCCGAAAGAAGGCCCACGGCTTCATCTTTAAAAATATTTTTGGCTATCAGATAAATTAAAAACACGGCCCCAACTCCAAGAAGCGCTCCAGGGACTCGGTAGCCAAAAGAGTTCTGACCAAAAATTGTCATACCCAAAACCATTCCGAGCTTTGCCAAAGGCGGATGTGTCCATTCATATGCGAATCCGCTAGGGGGAGTATTCCACCATTCCCAGGCTTTAGCAGCATCTGGCCCCATCATTACCTTCGCAGTAAAAGCATGATAGACCTCGTCGAAATACATTGTTGTGGGGTTACTTAAATTGAAAATGCGAGTCACAAATGCAAAACCCAAAATCACAAAAAGAAAAATCCTCGATCTTTTCTTTGTGAGTTTTATTTCCGAGAGTTTTACTGACGGTACACCTCGATCTTTTGCGCTATTGAAAAACCGATTCATTGGTGCAAGCACTTTTTTCCAAAAATCTTTCTTATCTTTAATGATTGCGTAGAAAACAAAAAACAGAAGTCCCATTCCAAAAACGATCAGAAACTTGATCAAGAAATCCGGAACAACTTGAATAAAATTATCGGAAATCCAAAAGTAGGAATAGATTAAATTAATAACATAAATCAGTGAAAAACCGACATAGGGAATCAGAAAAAACGGGTTATCGACTGCAACAACCGCAAGCGGAGCAAAAACAGGCAAAAGATGCCTTTCGTGCATTCTGGTAAAAAACATAAAACTTGAGGCAAATATAAAGGCGGTAATGGAATACGGAGTAAATTTATTTCTGGATGACTTGAAAAAAACAATGACTGTCGCAATTAGGACTAAGATATAGCTTCCGAACTGTAAATAAGTATCATCCGGTTTCCAAAATCCGAAAAGGCCCGGGAAATTGAAAGCGTTTATCGAATTATATGGATACTGATTAGCTGAAAGGCTTAATCGATCAAGAATGAATTGAATCAGGTTTCCTTTTGCAAAAGGAGCAAATCCTAAAATAAAAACAAGCAGTCCGGAAAGAATATATTTGGCAATCTTTACTAAGCCCCATTTGTTTTTAATCATCAATAATAAAATAATAGGCAGGATAAAGGCGGCCTGGGGTTTAATCAAAGTTCCTGCCGAAAGAATAACTACCGACAACAAAAATTTACTGTCCAAAAAATATATTGACGCAACTGCGGTAAGAGCAGTCAGAGAATCAACCTGTCCCCAAAGGGTGGAGTTGGCGA
>DAHVYL010000015.1 GCA_027327685.1 Candidatus Woesebacteria bacterium | reverse complement strand
CAAAAATATTTATAGCCGACCCCCACCGGGTGATTGTTGACGGTCCGACACCTTTAATGAGCGACAGACTGTTCTGTAAAGATATCAGAGCCGGTATCTCGGTGATTTTGGCCGCTCTTACGGCTTCGGGTAGGAGTGAAATAGAAAATGTGGAAGTTGTCGAAAGAGGGTATGAGAATATAGGACAAAGGCTTCGCTCACTGGGAGCGGAGATTTTTGAAAAGGATGGATAAAATTCCCAACGTTGTCATTATTGGGGGTGGGACGGGTTCGTACGTTGTTGCTTCAGGTTTAAGCCGCGCCCCGGTTCGGATTACAATGTTAATGACAATGCTGGATGATGGAGGTTCAAATCGCGTAATCCGCGACGAATTTGGACTACTTCCGACCTCGGGTATCAGGCAGGCGATTGTCGCCCTTTCCGAGAACAAAACGGTTTTGAGGAAGCTTTTTACATACCGCTACAGCAAGGGAGGGAAGGGTTTGGACGGAATGACATTCGGGAATCTTTTCATGGCGGCAATGGCTGATATCATGGGTTCGCAAAAGAAGGGCATCGAGGAAACTTGCAGGCTTTTACAGGTAAAAGGAGATATTATTCCGATCAGCTACGATAACGCCAAGCTAATGGCTCAATATGAAGATGGCTCCGAGGCTCTCGGTGAACATAATATAGACGTATCGGAAAGTGCGGGAGTCAGAATTAAAAATTTAAAAATTGTGCCGGCGGTGAAGCTAAATTCCAAGGCCAAAAAAGCAATTTTGGAGGCAGACCTTATAATCATCGGGCCGGGGGACTTTTACACCAACACAATTGCCAATCTGGTGGTTGACGGTGTTACGGATGCTTTAAAAAAAACCAAAGGAGAAATCTTGTTTATTGCCAATCTGATGAATTCGCGCAGTGAAACTCCAGGATATGCCTTGTCGGACTTTTTCACCGATCTGAAAAAATACATGCCCTTAAGACTTATAAAGAAAGTTTTGGTCAATAGCAATAATAATTTTCCCAAGCCGGCACTTAAAGCATATGCGCGTGAAGAGACTTTCCCCGTAAAAGACGATCTGAAAGCCAATATTTTCGGCAATGGGGCCAAAATAGTAAGAACCGACCTTCTTTCTGATAAAATCTCGGAGAAGGAAAGGGGGGATACTGTGGCAAGAAGCATGATTCGTCACGATCCGGATAAGCTTCGTGAGGCAATCCTGAACATTATCGGTTCGTATCCACTTTTCGAATAGTTTTAAAAAATATGTGCGGAATATTCGGATATGTCGGTAAAAGAAATGACGGTCAGAAATTAGTTTTTAATGGCTTGAAAAGTCTTGAATACCGCGGATATGACAGCTGGGGAGTCGGGGTAATTCCGGAGAAGAAAAACACGATTGTTGTGAAGAAAAAGACCGGTAAAATAGGAAATGCCAATGTCAACGATCTTCCTGGAGGTTCTCTTTCCTTCGGCCATACCAGGTGGGCAACACACGGTGGGGTAACCGATCAAAATGCACACCCGCACCTTGACTGTAACGGCGAAATTGCCGTTATTCATAACGGAATCTTCGAAAACTACGAGGGAATTAAGCAAAAATTATTGAAAAAAGGTCATAAATTTGTTTCCGAGACGGATACGGAGACATTAACACATCTGCTTGAAGACATCAGTAAAAAGGAACCCTTTACCGAAGCGGTCAGAACGGCATTTAATCAAATGGAGGGCCTTAATGCGGTGATAGCCGTCAGTACTAAAGAAAACTTGTTGGTGGCTGCCAGGAACGGATCTCCCTTGGTGATAGGATTTGGGAAGAATGAAAATTTTTTGGCAAGCGATGCCTCTGCCCTACTTCCTTACACAAAGGAAGTATATTTTCTTGAAGATAATGAAATGGCCATACTCGCCTCCGATAAAGTTACAATTCTGAACGTAAAAACGGCCAGAAAAATAATTCCGGACAGGAGAAAACTGGATTGGAGGGTCGAACAGGGCGGAAAAGGCAAATATGAATTTTATATGCTTAAAGAAATTTTTGAGCAGCCTCAAATCATTGCCGATATTGCCTCTTTGGGAGCTTCCCAGGCTAAGGAAATGGCAAAAATAATCAGAGAGGCCAGAGGAACCTATTTGGTCGGTTGTGGGACGGCTTCATATGCCTGCCTTGCCGGCTCGTATCTTTTTTCCAAGCTGGCAAAAAGACATGTTAATTTTGCGATTGGCAGCGAATTCGGCTATAGTCTGGATTTTTTAAATAAAGACAGTTTGGTGATTGCCATTTCGCAGTCCGGGGAAACAATGGACATTCTGGAATCGGTCAAAAAAGCCAAGAATCGGGATGCAAAAATTCTGAGTTTAGTCAACGTTCCCGGCTCGTCCTTATATAGACTGTCTGACCACAAAATGTTGATCATGGCGGGTCAGGAAAAGGCAGTTGCCTCGACAAAGGCTTTTACGGGAATGGTAGCTCATTTGGTACTTTTGGCTAACTCCCTAAACGGCGGAGTCAGGAAAGGCCAGAAATCCTTAATGCAGGCGGTTGGCTCCATGAAGCATGTACTCTCACCCGGGTCTTTGAAAAAAATAGACAAATTGGCCGGGTTGATTGTAGGTAAAAAGCACGTTTACGTAATTGGACGAGGGCTTTCCTATCCGGCGAGTCTTGAGACGGCACTCAAAATCAAGGAAATTTCATACATTCATGCCGAAGGCTTAGCCGCAGGAGAGTTAAAGCACGGTCCCCTTGCCCTTATCGAAAAAGGAACTCCGTGCATAAGCTTCCTCCCCAATGATGAAACCTATGGGGCTAATCTGGCCGGAGCAATGGAAATGAGAGCCAGAGGGGGTTTCATAATCGGGATTTCCCATAAACCCCATGAGATTTTTGATTATTATATAAATGTTCCGGATGCGGGAGAATCTACCATTATCCCTGAGGTGGTTGTTGCCCAACTCCTTGCCTACTATCTGACCATGAGAAAAGGCCTTGATCCGGATAAACCCAGGAATTTGGCAAAATCTGTAACCGTTAAATAGCTTTCCCAAAAATTGATCGGAACTCACGTACAAAGTATATCATGGTGTTTATAGTAATAAACTATATAATATATCTAGATAATTAATATTATGTCGACAGAGACTATGGGTGAATTTATTAGAGATCTCCTTCGGAGAGACGATTCTTTAACCGATCCAAATAACTGCCGCAATTCCACATCCAAAATAAAAGAAGAAGTCAAAGGTAAGTTTCCTGAAGCAAAAACGGAAGTTTTGGTCTATCCGGAACCTCGCGAAGGGGATGGTGTGCACTATTCGCTCCGGGTAACCCGGGGCGATGAGGCGGTTCTGATTAATGCCGTAGCCGCTCCTGGGTTTCCCGAGTATATAGGAAGAGTCGAGGTTGCTCCTCCGACATTTACGGCGATGAGGGTAACGCCTAAGGTTGTCTAATTTTCAAAAAGAGATTAGCCCCTGAAAATATAAACTGTCCGGTCCTCTTTCATATCTGCAATTTTCCTAAATCCGTAGTTTGTATAAAGCTTGTTGGCAGGGATATTGTCTTTTGCCGTGCTTAGCCAGATCCCTTTTTTTCTGCCTATCCCAAAGTCTCTAAAAACAATATGCATAAATTTGGATGAAAGTCCTTTATGGCGGGCCGGAGGATAATTCCTTATCGCAAAAGTGCGGTTACCGCCGGCCGTTTTTATAAATTTGGAGATTTCCTGAGGCATGGCCTTGGCGCTAAACCAGATAATTCCCAGAAGCTTATCCTTTCGGCCGACCATTGCGTAAATATTTTTTCCGCGCTTTTCCCAGGAGGCAAAGGTTTTAAATGAATTGAAGCGTTCTTTATCGTGTGTAAATTTTTTGATCAATTTGTCTTTGCCTGTTGAGTGAATTAGTTGTTCGATTTGAGGTTTGGAAATTTTCCTTAATACGGAAATGTTTTCTTTGATGCTTCTTTGGGGTAGGATACCTACGAGGTTTTTGAGGTAGTGGATAAGACCCTCAGCGATATCTGTTTCATAGACAATTGATAATCTGTCTTTCGGTAGAATATTTCTATATTTTCCGAACTTGAACCAGACGGTAATACAGTCCGGTTCAACCCTTTTCGCTTTTTCCAGGAAATCGGCCCGATCATCCACTATTATTATTTGGTTATAGCCAGATGCTTTAAGTCTTAAAATCATCCCGCCGAGTGCAATCTTTTTATTTTTAAGAACTACGATATTACTTTTGCCTATCAGTTTTTCAATACCACTTTCTTTTATTTTGGTAGGTTGATAGTGGGCATCCCCCAAGGAGTAAAGTATTACTTTATGACTACCTTTTAATGTTTTGATTAGTTTGTTTGAATGTTTGAAAACAAATTTTTTAAAATCTGCTTTTAAAAATAAGTCTTCAAAGTCTTCCGGCGAACCCTTGCCGAGATTTTTATATAAATCTTTGGAAATTTCTTTGATGTCAACGTATTTTAAAGCTTTAACCGATTCGGCATAGGTCTTCCAAAATAAAGATAAATTTCTGTCGCCAAACTTTTTTTTGAAGTTTTCGGAGATGGATCTTTTTAGGGCGTCGGTATCAAAAAGGGTGTTGTCAAAATCGATTAAATAGACTCTTTTCGGTTCCTTCATTGCTATAACTTCCTCCTTACCTCAATTGGAGTCGGGTGGGATTGCTGATATAATATACCACAGATGATCAAAAATCTTGGGGAATTAATCGGGAGGCTTTCCGATTACAAGGGTTTGACCGATGACTCGAGAAAGGTCAAAGAAGGGTATATTTTTGTTGCCGTAAAAGGTGCTACCCAGGACGGTCACAATTATATTGAAGACGCTTTTGAAAGCGGCGCCTCCCTGGTGGTGGGTGAAAAGGATGTCAAAAAAGGAAATTATCTCAAAGTTAAGGATAGTCGCAAAGCCCTGGGAGAGCTTGCGTCCGCCTGGTTTGGCAAACCTTCTGAAAAACTTAAAATAATCGGAGTTACCGGTACAAAGGGAAAAACTACAACTGCTCACATTATTTATCATATTTTAAACTCTCTTGGAAAAAGAGTTGGAATTTTGTCTTCGATCTCGGTGCCGGGTCTTCATGTCACAAGCCCCGACCCAATTAGCCTGCACAAATTCTTAAAGGAATTTGTCGATGACAATGACGAATATGCCGTTATCGAAGTCAGTTCTCATGGGATTGACCAAAAAAGAATTGCCGGTGTTTACTTTGACGTCGGAGTTCTGACCAATATTGCACCGGAACACCTTGATTATCACAAGACACTTAAGGAGTATAGGAGAATTAAAATGTCTTTCATAAATTCCTGTAAATGGAAGGTTATTGCTCCGAGAGATACTTCTCTCAATTTACTGCCGGGAAAATATAACAATTTGAATGTTGAGGCTGCTTTATCCGCGGTCGAGAAATTCGGCATTTCAAGGAGTAGTGCCCTGAGATCTCTTAAGGATTTCCGACTCCCGGAAGGAAGACTGTCCGAAATAAAGAACAACATAGGCGTAAAAATTATTATAGATTTTGCACATACCCCGGACTCGCTTGAGGCAGTCCTGACTCACCTTCGCGAAACCACCCGCGGAAAACTGATTTCGGTATTTGGCTGTGCGGGAGAAAGAGATCCGAGAAAAAGATTTAAGATGGGTAAAATTTCGGCAAAACTAAGTGACATTTCCGTTTTTACCGCCGAGGATCCGAGAAGCGAGAGTGTTTTTGACATCATGTCAAAAATGGCCGAAGGTGCAAAAACTACGGGTAAAACTTTTTTGAAAATTGCGGAACGCGGAGAAGCAATTGCCTACGCGCTTTCCATTTGCAAAAAAGGCGATACGGTTGCAATTCTGGGAAAAGGCCACGAAAAAAGTATGGCCTACGGAAGTTGTGAGCATCCATGGAGTGACAAGGAAGTGGTAGAAAATTTTCTGGGCAGGGGTAAAGATATTTCCGCCGTGATTCTGGCTGCAGGAAAAGGAACCAGAATGAAATCTGCTTTGCCTAAAGTTATTCATAAAATCTGCGGACGTCCGATGATAGCCTATACATTGGAAAATTTAAGATCTGCGGGAGTGGGGGGTATTACCGCGGTAGTCTCTTTCAAAAGAAACCAGGTCTTGCGCTATATTAGAGGGGCGATTGAAATAGCCGTACAACAAAATCCCAAAGGAGGAACTGCAAATGCCGCCAAGGCCGGTTTTACCAAGGTACCCCCTTCCTCAAGAACATTGATTGTTATAAACGGGGATGACAGTGCATTTTACAAACCGGAAACAATCAGGCAAATTGTTAAAACACATCTTGATAGGCAAAGGATATTAACCTTTGTTTCTCTGATTAAAAATGATCCAACCGGGCTTGGCAGGGTTATCAGGGGTAAAAACGGTCTGATTACAAAAATTGTTGAAGAAAAAGATGCGACACCAGAGGAAAAGAAAATCAGGGAGGTTAATGACGGTCTTTATGTTTTTGATAAGAATTGGTTTGCCAAAAATATAGACAGGGTTAAAAAGAGCAAGCAGGGGGAGTACTATTTGGTTGATTTAATTAAAATGGCAATTGACCAGGGAATGAGAATGGCAACTTTTACCTTGCCCGATGATAGCGAATGGCAGGGAATAAATACTCCTGAAGAACTGGAAAAGGCCAGAAGCAAAATGGAAGAGAGGCTAAAAACTTTCAATGAATAGGATAAAAAAGATCCACATGATGGGAATCGGAGGAAGCGGGATGGCGGCTGTCTCCCTCCTTGCTTCCAAAATGGGCTATGAGGTTACGGGCTGCGATTTGGAGGATCAAACTGCATATGCCGACAATTTTTTTAAAGGACATGACCCGAGCCATTTGGAAGGGAGAGACTTTCTGATAGTTTCCCCTGCGGTCTATTATCAAAATAAAAATAACCCCGAACTTCTTGAGGCCGAAAAAAAGGGAATTGTCATGACCTGGCAGAAATTTCTGGGAAAATATCTGACCAAGGGTAAAAAAGTGATTTGTATTGCGGGGACCCATGGCAAGTCCACAACTACGGCAATGGCGGGCAAGCTTTTAATTGATGCGGGTTTGGATCCGTCGGTTATTGTGGGAGCCAGAATTTCGGCATGGGGGGGAAATGCAAGGTTCGGCAAGGGAGAATATTTTGTAATCGAGGCGGATGAGTTTAACAATAATTTTCTAAACTACCGCCCGGATATAATTGTCATCAATAATATTGAATTTGATCACCCGGATTTTTTCAGGGATGAGGAAGAGGTACGGGAATCCTTCAGAAAATTTATAGACAATCTTTCCGGAGAAAAAATTTTGATTACGGAAAAAGATAATCCCGGAAAGAAATTTAATTTAAAAGTTTTCGGAGAACACAATCAAAAAAACGCAAATATGGTTTATGTCCTGGGTAAAAAGCTGGGAATCGATGAAGAAGTAATTGTTAAATCTCTGGAGAGTTTCTCAGGAATTGAAAGAAGAATGGAGCTTATCGCGGACTTACACGGCATAAAAATTTTTGACGATTATGCTCACCATCCGACTGCTATTAAATTAACGATTGAGGGTTTAAGAAAAGAATTTCCGGAATCAAGAATCTGGGCGATTGACGAACCGCACGGATTTGCACGGACCAAGGCTCTTCTTTCAGAATATAAGGATGTTTTTAATAAAGCGGATAAAGTTATAATCGGACCGATTTTTAAGGCTCGCGATAGTCAAACCTTTGGGATAACTCCGGACGGAGTTGCCCGATCCACCGGTCATAAAAATGCAATCGGAGTTGATTCTTTTGAAGAAATTAAAAAAAATTTGTCGGAAGAGATTAAACCTGGAGATGTGGTTTTGGTGATGGGTGCAGGAAAAAGCTATCTGTGGGCCAGGGAGATTGCCGGGCTGATATAATAAATTCCATGAAAATAATTGAAGACAAAAACTTTAAAGATTTAACAACTTTTCGCATTGGTGGAAAGATAAAATATTACGCCGAAGTAAAAAGCGAAAGTGAGATAAAAGAGGCTGTCCGCTTTGCAAAGGCTAAAAACTTGCCGATTTTTATAGTCGGGGACGGTAGCGATTTCTTGGCCAGTGATAGGGTTTACGAAGGACTGGTGATCAAATACACGGACAACGGCTTGAAGTTTGAAATTCGGGATTCGGAAGTCCTGGTTACAGCCGGAGCGGGACTTAAATGGGACAAATTGGTTGAGGAAACCGTAAAAAGAAATCTTCAGGGACTTGAATGCCTTTCGGGAGTTCCCGGAACGGTCGGAGCGGCTCCGATTCAAAACGTAGGTGCTTATGGCCAGGAGGTTTCGGACACTTTTTACAAACTGGAAGCCTACGATATTGAAAACGAAGAACGCAAAGTTTTCACAAAAGGAGACTGTAAATTCGGCTACAGGGACAGCATCTTTAAAAGTAAAGAAAATTGGCAAAAATATTTGATTGTCAGTGTAACTTTCAAATTGGATAAAGACGGGAAGCCAAACGTGAGCTATGAATCGTTGAAAAGTTCGGTTTCTGATGGGGCAACGCTGCAGGAAGTTAGAGAAATTGTTTTGAAAACCAGAAGAGAAAAACTTGAGGATCCGAAAAAAATCGGCAATGCCGGATCATTTTTTAAAAACCCGGTAATAAATGCCGATGAGAAAGTCAGGATTGAAAAAGAGTTTGCCGATGCAAAAATTTTCCCGTTTGGGAATATGTATAAAATTTCCGCTGCCTGGTTGATAGAAAAAGCCGGATGGAAAGGAAAAGCCGAAGACGGAGCTGCGGTTTCGCCTAAGCACGCGCTTATTTTGATAAATAAAAGCGGACAAGCCTCAGCCGAGGATGTCTATAAACTTTCGGAGATGGTAATGAGGGATGTCTTCTGGAAATTCGGAGTTAATCTTGAAAGAGAAGTTCAGCTCATCAATTTTGATTAAACTTATTTTTAATGGAAAAGTTCAAAAATAAAAAAGTAGCTTTATTGGGATTGGGAATAGAAGGAAAGGACGCCTTAAAATTTTTGTTGAAAAAGGAAGCCTTGGTTACCCTTTTTGACAGGAAGGAAGAGAAAGATTTGGATTTTGAGGGTATCAATAAAAAAGGGATCAAATTGTCAACCGGAAAGGACTATTTAAAAGAAGGACTTTTGGATTTTGATTTTATAGTTCGTTCTCCGGGAGTTTACAGATATATACCGGAGATTGTCGAGGCGGAAAATACCGGTACCGAGGTAACCTCAGCAATTAAAATATTTTTTGACGAGTGCCCGGCAAAAATAATCGGAGTGACCGGAACAAAAGGCAAAGGAACCACATCCACTCTTATCCATGAAATATTAAGCTCAGCCGGGAAAGAGGTCTATCTTAGCGGAAATATAGGTAAGCCCTATCTTGATCTTCTACCTGTCTTAAGTCCCACCTCATACATAGTTATGGAGATGTCTTCTTTCCAGTTGATCGACATGGAAAAAAGCCCACACATTGCCGTGGTTTTGAATATTACAACCGACCATCTGGACTGGCACAGAAATAGGAACGAGTACGTTTCGGCCAAAGAGAATATAGTTAAGTTCCAAAAACCCGATGACTTTGCAGTAATTAATGAGGGCTATGAAACCTCCAGGAATTTTGGAAGTTTGGGAAAAGGAAAAGTTGTCTTTTTCTCAAAAGAAAAGCTTGAAGAAAAATATAAAGAAAATCTGCTTCTTCGCGGAGAACACAATCTGGAAAATATAGCCGCCGCAGTTGAAGTGGGGCGTTTGGTGGGAATATCTGAGGAAACAGTTTTGAAAGCGGTAAGATCGTTTAAAGGATTGGAACACAGATTGGAATTGGTTGATGAGATTATGGGAGTAACTTTTTACAACGACTCTTTT
>DAHVYL010000014.1 GCA_027327685.1 Candidatus Woesebacteria bacterium | reverse complement strand
AGGAAGAGATAAACGACTATTGGGCAAAAACTTTCGCCGATATATGTGAATCATTAATCTGTTCATTTAAGAGGGACTAACAGCTATCCCGCAATAGTTAGCCCCCACACCTTTTCTACTCCTGCCATTTTGAGAGCTTTGGTTGCCTCCAATATTGTTGACCCTGTTGTAAAAACATCGTCAAAAATCATGACGGATTTGAGATTTGGAAATAGGGACCTATGAACCGGATTAAACATAAATACATCTCTTAAGTTCTTCATGCGTGTTTCCCTGTCAAGCTCTGCTTGGGGGGCGGTGGCCCGTTTTTTAATCAACAAATCCGGTATGAAGTTCCAGCCCATTGCCGAGGAAATCACTTTTCCAACTTCAACCGATTGGTTAAATCCCCTTGTATTTTGCCTATACCAGTGAATCGGAATTGGACATAAATAGTAAACACCCGGAAGCATTTTTACTTTCAATAGGCCAATTAAGTAATCAGCAAGTTCGTCCCCCATCTCGGTTGCATATTTATATTTCAAAGACAGAATTGCCTTTTTGACAACTCCCTCATATTTCCAGATCGATACCAGGCCGTCGATTCCTGTTTTTTTACCGCAGCCTGCATGCGTTGCCCCGCTGACCGAAGGGTGTCTGCAATAGGGACAAACAGGCCGTGCCGAAGGATTTTTATCAATACAACTCCGGCAAATATATCTTCCCGTTTTACCGCAGGCAATACATGTTTTGGGAAAAACAAAATCAAGAATTCCCATTTAAAACATTCTTCCACTAAAAAACCCGCCGATAAAGCGGGTTTTTAATTTAAATTGTGGAGCTGGAGCAGTCAGTATTGAACCCCAGCTCATTAAGATTATAGAGGAAATTTCGACTAACCAAAATATCTGGTATAGAGAAATAGATAAATGGCTTTTAGGGGAAACTGGCTACGAAAAACCAGAGTACAATGACTGCGTTTATGATTATGAATACTAAAAAGCCATCTAATTACTGTCAGCCGTTTGGATGATTGAACTTTTAGGGAATATAATCAACTTGTATGAGCACAGTAGGCCACGAGGTAATGAAGAAGTTGAAAAGACGAGAGGCTGGGCAAGGAATGACTGAACTTATTGAGGCCCTAAAGAAAGTAAGCACCAAGACTCCAAGCGTTGCAAAACTAAACGAAGTGAGTATGGAGGATGGCGAAGGTAGAAGAATTTATTACTTCATAACAAAAGGGGGTATTAAAAAAAGAAGATAATGGGATTGTTAAAAGACTTCTAAATGTTATTTACGCAACGCTTTTAGCTTTTGGTGTAGTTGTTGGTTACTTGGCTTGGATTTCTTCACTTGTAAATCCACTCACAGCAGCAATTAAATGGCTTGCACTTTATTATTTAGCCACTGAAATTTTAAGACGAGCTTTCTTATATATTGTCTACAACAAAGACTTTTTTAGCCTCAAAGAAAGCAAGACCAATAAGTAATCGTTTTGAATATAAACCAGCCTTAAATCACGACTAGCGAGGTTATGCTTCATTCTATATAGCCACCCCCACTATCTAAATTACAAAAGTCGTTTGAAAAATGAATGGCGAATGGCCTCTTTTATTTGCAGAGTTTTTGCTACTTTCTTAGTAAGTAATTAACTAAGTCAGAAGATTTTTAGCACCACTATCGTTAACAAGTTTAGCAACTTGCTTTGCGCTTTCCGCATTTGGTTGTGCATAGATATTGTAATCAATCTGTTTAAGCGAAGCGTTTCTACCAAATTCGTTTGCAAATCTCTTAGCTCCAGACAAGAAACCAGCCATACTATCTTGGCGACTAAGACCAAAGCCAAAAGCAGCCGCAAAGCCAGTTCCAACTGCTGGGATAGTAATCGAATGAACACCCACCAAGTTAGCGGCTTTACAAGCATTGTATGTAAAATCCTCCATATGCTGCTTGGTCATACCACCTTCTTGTCCATATTTGGAGCCATCGGGAGTAACATTGGTTAAAACAACTAGCTTAATTCCACCCTCAGAAAGTCTTCCAGAGGGGGCTGGAATAGCAGCACCATAGAATAACGCAGAATGCTCTTGGCCACCTCCTAAGTCTGATATTTCGCAAGATGTAGAAATTTCATCAGCAACTTGTTCTGGCGTGGCCTCAACTTTCATTCCACCCTTTTGTTTCAGAAGCATTTGTAGTTCTGAAGCAGCTTGTGTTCTTTCTCCACCCTTGGTTCGTAAAACTTTATCTATGATGCCCATTAATTTGTGGGCATAATCCTCAAAAAGAGTTTCCCCAATTTCATCAGCAAGTCGATTTTCGATTGCACCCCCCCCAACTTCTAGCCAAGGGGTTGTGGGACACATCACTGCCTCAGTTGGAACTTGGGCAATATCACCACAATTTACACCAAAAGAGAAACCTTTATATAAAACTTCGTATACTCTCTTGGTTTCACCAGCACCAAAAGCAGATTGTCTTTCTTGAACACCAACCTTCTCTGCGGGCACAATCGAAGACTCGCCACCTCTTCTATCTAGGTCATCCATAGTTATTGCCCAAATTGTAGCACAAACTTCTCTATTTAGTCTAAAACAGCCGATTTGCTATATAATATTGTTAGTTAGTTAAGCCTAAACCTTGAAAAAGGCATGGCTTATTAAAACCAGTAACGAGCAGAAAGCTCTCGTTGGAGCATCGTTACTGGTCGCAGTTCCGAAAGGAATTGTGGGGACGTGAGCCTCGTCAACGGGAGCTTCTTGGTTTAGAAGCTCCTTAGAAAAGAGGTGAAGGAGCTTTGCTTACACAAAAACAGAAACAAAAGATTGAAGCAGAAGAAGAATATAGGGCTCAAGTTAGAGAAGACCGTATTGTTCGTTCAATCTTCTTGAACCTCGAAATTGATGAGGAAAAAGTAACGAACTCAAGGCTAAAAGAACCATTTGAAACACTTCTAAATATGAAGCGTTTCCCTTCTGGTGGAGACGGCGGGAATCGAACCCGCGTCCGAAAAATCTTTCTACAAAACTTCTACAAGCTTATTTAGTTATTTGTGTGTCCCCTAAATCTTACCAGCTAAAAGGATAATTCAAGGTAAAATTGAAAAATCTTAATTATTAATTCTCAATTGCTAATTAATAAAGCATCTCGGATTGGTTTACACCCTTTTGATTCAACCGAGAATCGAATCTGAGGATGCAACCTAAAGCTTACGCGAACGCGTAGTTAGGTTGGGCTTGGAATGAATTCCTAGCTTTATTTTTTTGATCCCTTTTGACAAGTATTGATCAAACTTGGCTTGCAGTATTGTAAAGAGCTTTCCGTCGAGACCGATCGTCCCCATGCCATTCAAAGTGAACCTTTGAATTCCTTTTCGATATCCCTATTGATATCGTGGCGCTTAAGAGCTTCCTTTTTCTCAAACTTACGCTTGGCACGGCCAAGCTCAAGGTAGAGCTTAATTAAGCGGCCTTTATTGTATACCCTTATGGGCACAATTTGCAACTTTTTCTGCTTCATCTTTGTGACAAGCGAGAGTATCTCACCCCTATGCAAAAGCAGTTTTCTGATGCGTGTTGAGTTGTACTTCTGAAGCCCCGGGGCGGGTATGTTGGCATTGACCAAAAACGCCTCATCTCCCAAAATTCTGACTGCGGATTGGGAAATGTCCACCCTCCCTTCACGGACCGATTTAGCCTCAGCTCCGAGCAGGGAAATTCCTGCCTCAACACCATCACCGCTAAGTTCATATTCAAATCTGGCTTTCTTGTTTGCTATGTTCATCCTAACCTATTTTAGCATCAAAGATGTTTAATCTCGATTGAGAGAAGTTTTTCCCCCGTCAGAAGAATCATTTTCTTTTCGGCCTCCGATATAACCAGGTTTATGGCTCCGGAAATCTGGTCACTTATATATTGGGCTTTGTATTTTCCGTTTTTATCAATAACCACCACCCTTTTTCCCGCCCTGTCCAAAAGGTAAACATATTGATTGTCGGGGTCGGCATACAAAGCATCGATATGTCCTATCTCGGGGTTTACTCCCGAAATCGAAAAACTCTGCGGTGAACCCAGACTATACTTTAAGATTCTCGAGTTGGGATAAAGTACATAGACAGCTCCATTCATACCCCATCCGGTTGCTCCGGAAAAATCGGCTTTTGTAGATGCCGAAAGCCAAGTTTGCTGGCTTCCGAAAGTAGTTCCGGATTGGCCCGAATACCTGTAAATAGTGTTTCCGGCTTTATCGAGAACGTATAGGTTTCCCGCAAACGAATAAATCAGGGCATCCCCGCTCCAGGTCTTTTCTATAACTTTCGTTTTACTTTTTTCCACCAGGTAGATCCCGTCGGGAAATAAAATAAAAACATTGTCTTCGTAGGAGGCGAGACCGAGTGGGTTTTCTATAACCGTAGGCCCTGCAACTACGCTGCTTTTCTTGGTATCTACGGCAATACCAACTACCCTACCCCCGGCTTTATCAAGGACATAAATATTTCCTCCCGAGGAAGAAACAGTGTCTCCTTTAAAACCGGATGACAAAAGGCCAAGATCCAAAAATAGTTCCAGCTCTGCCGTGTATTCCCCTAAGACGGCGGCACGGCTATCCTCAATCTTTTTTTGCAGTTCGTCTATCTTCGGATCTTTGACTTTCAACGCCTGGATTTGCATCAATTTTTGTTCACTGTCCAGGAAAAGCTGCCTTGATCCGTCAGGGTTAACGCTGGCAAGACTTATCGCCTGATCGACTTCACTTGTGGCTTGGCCAAGAAGTCCCTGGTACTCCTTCCTTAAATCATTGACTCTTTTTTGTCTTATGCCAAAACCTATGCTGACTGCCAAAATAAGAAGAAGTATTATCCCAACCGAGAGGGAAAGTTTACGACTTTGAGAAACTGCCTCATCCTGAATGCCGTGCCTTATGTAGATATTTCTTTTGGGAAGCCTGCCGGCCAAACCGCTCAAAAAGCCGGTAAGTTTTTGTTTCAAATCGGGACCCTGTCTTTCGATAATCGGAGGGGGTAGCACAACCTTTTCTTGTCCCGATTCATGTCCGGATTCTACCGCTTGCTCAAACTTTATTATTATTGCTCCTGCAGTCCCTATTTCGATTCCGCCATAGATAAGAGGGGTTAGTTCTTCCACTGCTGATTCCGGGTTTTTACCGGCAAGACTTTTTTTAAGATTATCCAGGCTTACCTTCTCAAAAAAAGCTTTCGTTCCGGCAATAATCATATCCGCCTCTTTGGGAAAGCCGGATGCCGCAATGACACCCGTTCCGCTCTCCAAAATTGAGGCCAGGGCTCCGTCCCTGCCGATCAGGACTTTGCTTCCGCCGAAAGCTGAGGAATAGACCACTCCGTCGGTAAAGGCACAGCAAGCGATTTCTATTCCCAGGTTACTCTCCCCAAGATCACCAACAACCTTTTGTGTCGCATTCCTCAGAGCGTCAAATGCTTTTTCCTGGGGCGCTTCATAGTACTCTCCACGAAGCCTACCCACAATCTCTCTTTCAAAAGAGATTGCTTCAATTCCCTGTCTTCCGTTTTTCGAGGCCATGACAACAAAGAGTTGTCCCCTTGATTTTGCTTCTTCCGGTTTTGTCGGAGAGAATCCATGAATCTGCACCCAACCCGACTCTCCGGGAGAGGCGGTAACTTTCGCACTGGTTATTTTAAGCATCCTAAAGAATCAGCAAAGCCGCAAAAAAGACTAATATTGCAAACGCCAAATGAATGTAGCCAAAAAAAGTGATCAAACCCTCATATCCCAATGTAAGTGTTTTTGTCATGAGCCTTATTTGCCTGACAATAACCAAAGCAAACACCAGATAAATTCCTAAAAGGATAAGAGCTGCAACCTTTACCACCAGCCAGATTGAAACATTAAAAATAGAGTTAATCATTTTTGTTTAACCTGCGGTACCAGGTCGTTTACAATCCTGACCACTTTATCAGGCTCTGGAACCGCCAAAAAATCAAATTCGGAAACTTCGGATGCCGTCTGGATAAAAATATCGCCGTAGTTGAAAACCGTCCTAACCACTCCTCCCATGTTGTAGGTTATATCCTGAATATTATCAAGCGTTGCATCGGAAATCCTTTTATAAATCAAGTTATTGAAATCAACATCTATTATTCTTTCGTTGGTGACAATGTAAACATTAAAGTACCAACTCAAAAAATTTTCCAGGATATAGGCCATGGTGATAAGGTACCAGACCATGTTTATCACAAGTCCGAATCCTGGAGGTAAAGACGATAGTATTTCAAACCTAGTTGCTATTCCCGGGGCAAGAAACAAAATTACGGCAATAAATATCCATTTAAGATTGACAATAAAATGTTGTCTTAAAAGAAGAACTATTTTTTCATCGTTTGAGCGGGATTCAAAATCAATATCCTTGGGGTAAAACCTGAAAGATGAAAACTTGCCGTGACGGTGGTGGGGGTCGTGGACTTCGCTACTGATTTTCTTTTCCGGCTTTTCTATATCTTTATCCTCTTCTTTCTTAACTTCAGGGGTGTCAGAAATAAATATATCAGGCATAACCCGATTATACTTCGTACAACCAAAAATTACCAAGTATTAATCACCGAGTCTCGGTATGACTTATTCTTTGACTACTTCATATAAGGCATACATCTTTGGGCAGTTAAGTCCCGAGTCGGGTTGACACGACGGCTTTATCTGAATGTTGCCCGGGGCTCTAATGTTAAAAAGGTTCTTAAATTTTTGTGCATCGAAACTCCTTCCATTTACAACAATGCTTCTTGAAATTCCGGAGGAATCCCATGGCACGCTGACGGAACTTACAGAGTTAATAGGTGTACCGCCTTTGCTAACAATCTCCTGCCTGACTCTTTCGGCTGACCAAGTATCCCCCGTCGGTTTATCTGTCTGGCTCAGGTGGATGATTGTACTGCTATCTTTTTCCCAAAGAATATATGCATTGACAATGTCCACAACCTCATCTTCTTTCAGCCAAGCGGTGCTGTTATATTCCTTTCTATAGCCCCAATCACAAAAGAACCATGGCGATTGCTTGTCGTATGCATTTGATTTTAATTCTGAAAAATTACCAGCAGAGCCTGAAGATGTATCAATTATCTGCTTTGTCCACGGGGAACTATTCCAACCTATCTGATCAGATCTTAAAACAACTCCGCCATGGGTAGACGAATACCAAGCTGAGATTGGATTGCCGCCATTTACCATTACCTTCCCACTTGTGGCATTGACAGCATCTACCCATCTCTGGTCATTCAGTTCTTTTTTAACCACTTGCCCAGATTCATCAGGGGGAATTGAATTCTGACCGTTGTTTGTTCTTGCTAAAGCATACGATCTTGCGGCTATGGCTTGCGCCTGAAGAGCCTTGGAGTCCCATGCCGTCGGCATTTCATAAAGATGTTTTAAATAATCTTCGATATTGTATGTTTCATTATTAAAAGTTTGTTTGTACGGATTAGTGCCATTAACCCGAATGTTGAATCCTGTACCATAATCCACTATCTGAAAATTAGCGTAGTACGCATTCAATATGTCACTATAAGACTGGCCCGCTTCAGCTCTCCCCTTCGCTCCATATTGATTAAGGCCTGTTTTATTAGGAACGCCGTATGTAAAAAAACCATACCTGGGACTAAATCCGGAAGATTTTCCGATGTCGCTTGAACATCCCCCAAGGCTGGTGTAAGCCAATAACGGCACTGGCGCACTATTAAACTTTGCTGCTAACAATTCCTTCTGCTTAGCTGAAAGTGTGGCAAGGTAAGTATCCACTTTTGCAACCTCCCCTGCCAAGAACTTTTGTTTTTCAGCCACTTGCGTCTGTAGAGACGAAAGGCTGGTTTTGTTTCTTTCTAGACTCTCTTTATCGGTTTTGAGAGAGGAAAGGTCGGAAGCATATTCTTCCATAGTCTTTCTATCGGAATCGGCAGCTTTTTGCCTTAAAGCAATTTCCTGAAAAGCCTGTGAGGCACTGTCGGAAAAAAGAAATGGAGTGATGGGATCATAAAGTCTTAAAAATGTATAGTGGCCTTTTGCTTTTTCGTCAAATATTGCTTTTGTGTAGGCTAAATCCTTTTCTCTGTCGGAAATCTGTTTTTCAAGGGTTTTAAGCTGTTGGGTCAACCTTGAAATCCTGGAGTTTAAATCAGTAATCTGTTTATTAAGAGCCGCCAAATCCTGTTTGTTTTTTTCTTGAGCCGGGGAAAGAGCATCTATTTCTTTTTGGATCTGAGATATTTGACAATCAAGATCGGTTCCACAATCTTGAGCATGAATCAGAAAGCGGGTAAAAGGTAAAAGGTAGATGGCAAAGAAAGTAACTATGGTAATTCCCAATATTTTAAAAACTTTAGATTTCAATTTGATTTTTGAGGTTTGAGATTTGATATCAAAATGCATAGACTTTATTATACCAGTTCACTGATAGTTCACTTCTTTTACTTTTATCCCAATTGACTTAAAATAAAGGGGTGAAAAAATTATTTATGTTCGTACTCGTACTTCTGGGAATATCCCTATTTTTAACAGTTCCACAAAAAGCCAACGCTGCAGGTTCTTGTACTTGTACGGGAGGGCAAACCGGAGATCTTTTTATCACTTCAGACTCCTGTTCGTCCGATTCCGTTGCTACCTGTAAAATATCCAGACCGTCAATTGGTAACATTCAGTATGGTTGTGAGTGTATCAAATCACAACCTGGCGTAAACTGCTCTACGGGCATACGAAGCCCGGGCCAAACGTGTTGCAAGGGATATTTTCTCTATTACAATACCTGTTTCCCCAACAAAACGGATCCCTACAGTTTGCCCATATCAATGAGTCCGTCACCCGCACCGGATACATCATCTACGGATCTTGGCGGTATTACCTGTGGCACTGACGATAAAGGAATTGAAACCGCTATTGGTTGTATTCCCGTGTTGGGTTCTACCAATGAATTTCTTTCGTCAGTCTTGCGTTGGGCTGTGGGTGTAGGTAGCGGAATTGCATTTTTACTCATGCTTTATGCAGGTTTTATGATTATGACCGCGGCGGGCAATCCCGAACGAATCAAGGCCGGGCAGGAGCTTTTAACATCGGCTGTCGCAGGTTTGATCCTTTTGATATTTTCAGTATTCATACTTAGATTTATAGGAGTTGATATACTAGGGCTAGATGCCTTTGGGTTCGAAAAATAAACATGCTTACTCAAAATTTAGATTTAGATAAAATACAAGCAGACGCTTTTCCGACAGCTAAATTTGGCGGTTATGCAAAAATTGGGGATATTATTGGATCCATTTTGCCATATATATTCGGTGCTGCCGGAATTGCTCTCCTGATCTATCTCATAATCGGAGGGTTGCAGATAATGACTTCCAGGGGTGATCCTAAAGCCATGCAATCAGCCCAGGGCAAGATCTCAAATGCACTAATAGGTTTTGTTATCGTTGTTTTTGCCTACCTTTTGGTTGTATTAATCGGTAGAATTCTGGGTATTCAGGCTTTTGGTAGTATATTTAAATAATATGGATTATCTCACTTTCAATCTCGGTCAGGAACTTTTCAGAAACGGTGTAGTAGGACCGGTTCAGAGTCCGTTTTTGAGTCTGACCGGGGTTGGCTCCGTTATTTCCCTTTTCATAAACATAGCTTTTGTTCTGGCAGGGTTAATTCTGCTTTTCTTTTTCATTTTGGGTGGAATCGGAATGATTTCCTCGGCAGGCCAAAGTGATCCTCAAAAAGCAGAGCAGGCCAAAAAAACATTAACCTCGGCTATCCTTGGCTTTGTTATTGTATTTGCATCCTATTGGATAGTAAAATTAATCGGGCAACTTATAGGAATGCCTGACATAATATAAACCATGAACAACAACCCATTCGGCTCAATTACCCCACCGGATGCTATTTCAAAATATTCCACAAATCCCGGACAGGGAAT
>DAHVYL010000013.1 GCA_027327685.1 Candidatus Woesebacteria bacterium | reverse complement strand
ACCGTGGGGCATGAAGGGAATTCAAAGTATGAGGCAATGATAATTCCGACAGTAGTTACCAGAGTTCCCAAAATTATGGAGAGAATTTGATAACTTTTGATATTTCCAGCAATATTCTTGGCCGTGACTGCAGGAATTATGACCATTGCCCCTGTTAAAAGGGTTCCCAAAAATTTAACCCCCAAAGCAACAACACCGGAAACCAAAAGCAAATAAATTAAATCGATTCTTGATGTTTTTATCTTTTGCGACTTGGCCAAATCCTTTGAAACAACCATTAAAAGAAGTTTCTTGGAAACCATCATTGTTACTCCAAAAATTGCCACCGCGCCAATCAAAGTGAATATGCCGTCTATCGGGCCGATTTTATCTATATCCCCAAAAAGAGCTTCCAAAAGTTCCACTTCCGGGGTAATAAGAAGGCCCGTCGCCAGTGAGGCAGTAAAAAAGATTCCCACTAAGGCTTCCGGATAAATTTCCGAGTGTTCGCTAAGATACCAAATACCGACCGCTGCCAAGGCAAGCGCCAGGAGAGCCCCCAACATGGGATTAATCCCGATCATCAAGGCAACCGCTATTCCGGGTAAAGCCACATGGGAAAGAGCATCTCCGACAAGAGACATTCTTCTTAAAACCATGAAGCTTCCAAGGTATCCGGAAACCGCTCCGGAAAGAGCACCTACTGCCAAAAGTAAAAATAAGTTAGTGGTCATGATGGTGATATATATGGGTTTCCTCTCCGTACATTTTTTTCAAACTTTCTTTATCGATTGCAGTATTTGGGGGACCAAAACAAACTTTTTCTTTATTAAGACAAAGGACTGCGTCGGCGTATTTACTGACGATTTCCAGTTCATGAGAGATAAAAATAATTGTCAGGTCTTTATCCTCCTTCAGTTTATTGATAAGCCCATAAACTGTTTCCTCCCCTGCCACATCCACTCCGGCTGTCGGTTCGTCAAAAAGAAGAACATTGGGTTTTCCCAAAAGAGCGTAGGCAATAAGCACCCTTTGAAGTTCTCCCCCGGAAAGGTCTCCGAGGCGCGTTCCCATGACCCTTCTATCGTTATGAACATGGGCTGCTTCTTTCAAAAAACCCACAGAGTGCATAACATCAAGGATTTTTTCGTGATCACTCTCTTTAAAACCCAAAAATTCCCTGACCGTCAGGGGCAGATCTTTATCAACCGCAAGTTTTTGGGGAACATATCCGATTTTTGCATCCCCGGCCCAGACGACTGTTCCTTCATAGTCAATAAGCCCCAAGATGGATCTGAAAAGTACCGATTTTCCGGCACCGTTCGGACCAATCACTGCCATTGTGGAGTCTCTTTTGACATCAAAGGTAATATCATCAAGAACTCTGTGATTGTTAAATTCAACCTTCAGATTCGAAACACTCAGAATTTTTTCCTCCATATATTATTCTAACACCCTTTTACCCACTCTTTTGGAATAAATCTGTCTTTCCAAAACTTCCTCCAGCTTCTCATCCGGGAAAGAAAGTTTTTTGTCTCTCGGCCAATAACCAAGTATTCTCAAAAGACCTGTAACAAATTCCAGTCTGAGTTCTTTAAGTCTTTTTGCAGTTTTCAACTTTTCCATTAAATTTGAAAGAAAGCCGTATATTTCAATATTTGCCTCGCCTTCATGCACGGCTTTATCTAAGACTTCCATAAAATAATAGGCAAGGGAAACTTTTTTGATGGATCCCCTTATCAATCCAAAATCGTCAATTGTTTCGACCTCGTTTATTATCCCTAAACCCTTACCGGTAACAGCCTGAAACTTAATCTTGCTAAAAATCTCCAGATGTCCCCGTTTTCGGCTTCCCAAACGCCTTATCCCTTTGGCTATGAGTCTGATTTTGCCTTTATCTTTGGAGTAGATATCAAGAAGTCTATCCGCTTCATGGAAATTCCTTCTTGCCAGAACAAAACCTTCGGATATAAAGCCGTGGGGTGACATGCTAGAGTCCAATTCTAACTTCTTTATCTGTTATCAGCTTAAATTCTTCCGTGCGCTTTCCCAAGTTTATGGTATACAAAAACCCGTCAGTCCCCGGCTGTTTCTGAATCAGAAGCTTATATTCTTTTGAAACCTTGAAAGGCAACTTGTATTTAAAGGTGACTTTTGAAACACCTTCCGGTCTGAGCTTGAAAAAGCCGGCAAAGACCGTCTTTCCCAAGTCTTCATACGGCGCCTGGGCGGTTTCCAGGCCTTCTGACGTAACAAGCTCGCTTCCTTTGGGAACATAGACTCTCACCCAGGTCGGAAGAAGGGAGTTAAGCCAACCGTCCTGTTTTTCCGGATTCTGGTAGGTGATTGTTACCGTTTTTGTGACAGTTCCGTCTCCGGCAACTTGAATATCTTGCTCAACCGTCTCATAGGCATAGAGATTTGATTTCCTTCCTCCAAGATTGGCATCATTGATATGCAAGTAATCTCCCTGGTAGTCGGTGATTGCCCCGCCCAGTCCGAAATTTGAAACTGCCTCTTGGACATTCCCATCAAGAAGATAGAAAAGGACGTGTTTTTCAATCAAGGATTTATACCCCGCCTGAAGAAGAGGTGAGATTTTTTCCTTGGGCTGTCCCAAGGCGTTTGCCAAAATGGAGTTCATTAAAGGACCAATAATCTTCTTCCTATTATCGGAGTTGGGAGGTCTTTGAATAATCTTTCCTGTTAAAGGATCCCAAATAATGGGGCCTTCCACATCTGCGAATGCCTCAAGCTCGTGAATTACCTGCGGACAATTACACTCGGCAGAAATCTCAGTACTGAAGTTTCCAAATCCCGGCACTCCGATGGGGCCAATTACATTTAAGATATTTACCAGTACTTGGGTATCTACGGCTATAACTCCGTCAATTCCGGTTACTCCTGCTTTCTCGGTTGCCGGAACGACAATCTTCATGCTCTCGGCAAAATCCGGTGACCAATTCATGTCTCTAAGTCTCCATTTTTGCGAAAGTATATAGGGTCCTTTTATATATTTTATGATTGGCTCCGGTGCCTGAATCGCAGGTTTATAGACGGCATCAAGGGAATATATGTCATTACTGGTAACCGTACTTACTTTCGCCTTATCTATTTTCAAAATTGCATATGCAGTCATAAATCCCCCTGTGGGCCTAAGCTCTTTATCGTTTTGGAAAAGAAGCAGATAGGTTCTCGGAGCATCAACACCCAAAAGAAATTCCATCGATTCCAGTAGAGGCTTTCCGTTAACCAAAAAGACGGAGGCGGTATTCACCGTATCCTGAATATTTTTAATTTGGGATCTAACCGCTATCCCCTTGACTTTATCCGGGTAACGGTTAGGGTTTATTCCGGAAATTTCCTCCTGAACAATTTTCATTTTTCCCGAAATCATGTCTATCTGAGGAATCAGGTCCGGTATTGTTTTGACAATGAAATCAATTCTGTCCTGAGCGGTTTCTTCTCCTGTTTTCGCTCCTAAAACATCCTGGCCGTTTTTAAACCCAAGCAGATCCGCATATGGATCCATTACATCAAGAACGGACTCTCCGGCGTCTAACCCTGCCTGACCTGCCCTGATAGCATGCTCCCCGTCAGAAATATATGCCCCGACAAAGGGCAAAAACTTTTCCCAGGCTACCAATTTGTAGGAAGCGGCAAGACCGTTAAGGGATTTTTTGGTGTTACCAATCTCGTTTTTTATCTGTGCCAAATCCTGGGACTGAGCAGCCTGCATAAGCACTTTTGAACTGTCCATCAACTTATTAACTTTCCCATAGATCAAAAATCCGGAGATAATGTTGAAAACCAGAATAACCAATACCAAAACCAATAAGGAAAAGGCCACTTTGACCCAGGTTTTTCTTGGCTTTTTTTCCTTAATAATTTCTTGGGCCTTATCGTTATTGTCGACTGCTTTTTGTTCCACAGGGACATTTTGAGTTACGTCAATTTTTGGAATTAGAATGGAAGGCTCTGCCATACAAGTTTAATGATACTATGATACCTCCGGCGGCTGCAAGGTTTAGACGGCTCCGACACCGCTAACCATGGCTATCGGGGTTTTGAGGATGATGGCAAAGTCCATGAGAAGGGATCTTTTTCTGGCATATTCCGCGTCCATCTTTATTCTTTTGTCAAAATTGATATTGCTCCTGCCGCTCACCTGCCAATAGCCCGTAATTCCAGGCTTTACAGTTTGAGTTTCCTTAACATAAATTTCCGTTCCGGGATATCTTTTTTGCTGTTCCGTGAGCTCATCCGCATGATAGGGGCGCGGCCCAACCATACTCATATCCCCCATGAGAACATTGAAAAATTGGGGAGTTTCATCGATTGAGTATTTGCGGATAAATCTCCCAAATTTTGTTACACGGGGATCCTCATGGAGCTTGAAGCTGGATCTTTTATATTCACTGTAAAGCTTCTTAAATCTCGGGTCTTTTGTCAGAAGGTAGTCTGCATTAACAGGCATTGAACGGAATTTATAAAGCCTAAAAACTTTTCCTCCTTTGCCGATTCTTCTCATATGAGAATTTGTTTTTTCCACTAGTACAGGGCCGGGAGAAGTTATTTTAATGACAACGGCGGTAATAAGCATTATCGGAGAAAAAAGAATCAAAAGTATTATCGATAAAACAATGTCTACCGTCCTTTTTACGATGTTATAAAGCATATTTTCAAAGAAGATCCACTCTTTTCTCTTCTTTAAGTTTTTCTACGACTTTTTTGACGCTTTGGGCATGGCTTTTGGAAACTACCAGAAGCGCGTCTTTAGTATCAACCACTATGATGTTATCAAGGCCAACTACAGCGACCAGTCTGCCGTCCGAATGTACCAGGGTATCGGATGTATCAAAGGTCAAAACTTCCCCTCCCGGTTCGTCTCCCGAAATAACAACATTGCTTTTACTGTCTTTTTTGGAATTGGCCCAAACCTCTCTCCAGTCTCCGATATCCGTCCAGAAAAAGTCTCCGGCCACAGCCAGGAAATTTTTCTCCTTCTCGCTTATTGCGTAATCAACGGAGATCGCAGGCATTTTCTTATATTCCGATGCCAAAACTTTTGCTTCGTCGGCCTTACCTATATGCGGCTTAATATCCTGGAGGTTTTTATAAATCTCCGGCTGATGCTTCTTGAAAGAATTCAAAAGATCATCCGCTCTCCAGACATACTGTCCGGCATTCCAGAGATATTTCCCAGATGCCGTATACTCCTTGGCCAGTTCAATGGAAGGCTTTTCAACAAACCCGTCAAGTTTGTAAAAATCTACATTTCCTTTTACCCGAACCCTGTCCCCTTTTTTAATATGTCCCAGGCCGGTGTGGGGATACCTCGGTTCAACCCCCATGGCGATAAGGACATGTTTCTCATAGGCTTCTTTTGCCGCACGAACTAGAGTTTCCAAATATCTTGAAATCGGCTTAACCACTCTGTCGGCCGCCTCAGTCATGATTACCGCGTCAGGATCTTTTGACTCTATGAAGATAGCCCCCAATGCGTGGGCCGGCCCCGTTTCGCGCCTTACCGGTTCGACAATAACATTTTCGGGATGAAGCCTCGGGTTTTCCCTGAGAACCTCCTTTTTGTATTCGGGAGAAACCGTCACAACAAAGATCTTTTCCCAAGGAAGAATTTCGGCAAAGCGTTTTACAGCAACTTGAGTCAGAGTTTCGTTATCAAAAAGTTTTAAAAATTGTTTCGGAGTTTTTTGTCTGGACCTGGGCCAAAGTCTTGTCCCTCCCCCGCCGGCCAAAATCAAAGCGTAGAGATGATTTTTGTAATCGCTTTCTTTCACTTTCTGCATTTTAGACAAAAATCCGAAAACTTTCATTAGCTATTAGTTTAGCATCTTTTTAGTTAAGTCAAGAAACTCTTTTTTAAATCTTTTCCTGGAAAACTTCAGGGAATTTCTAGTAATTATTCTTTTATCAAACTTTTTTTTCTGAAAAGCTATCACTGCCTTTTCAAGAGAGCCAACGGTTTGCCTATCGAAAAATATTCCGGTTTTTCCCGAAACTACGGTATCTAGCGCCCCCCCTTTTTTATAGGCAATTACCGGAACTCCGGCGCTTTGAGCCTCAACCGCGGTAATCCCGAAATCCTCCTCCTGAGGCATGATAAGCGCCTTTGCACCCATATAATATTCACGGAGTTTTGCCTCACTCACTTTTCCGGCAAACTTAATATTACCCTTGGCAAGTTTTTTAAGTAGACGCTCCTCTCTTCCCGTTCCGACTATGACAAGAGGGAGCCCCAATTTATTAAATACCCTGATTGCCAGATCAACTTTTTTATAACCGTAGTCAAGCCGCGAAACAATTAGATAATACCCGGAGGCTATAGATTTACCTGCCCCTAAAACATCAACCGGTGGAAAAATGACTATCGAACTTTTGTCATAGTATTTTTTAATCCTTTTCTGAACTTCTTTGGATATGCCGACAAAAATATCGGGCCTATCCGCCGCCTTCTTGTCCCACCTTCTTAGTAACCAAACGATAGGTTTTGTAAAACTTCTGAAAAGGCCGCTTTTGAAGTATTCGTTATAGCCGCTCCAAAGATATCTGGTCGGAGTCAGGCAGTAGCATATGTGTTTGGTTTCCCCTCCCGTTTTTATTCCCTTGGCCGCTTCGCTGGTAACGGATATTACCAAGTCATATTCGGAAAAATCAAAGGATTCAAAAGCCAGAGGCATAAAAGTTCCCAAAAACTCGTGATTCGATTTGCTAAAAGGAATCTTCTGTAAAAAAGATGTTTTGACCTTCGGAAATACCTTGGCCCAAGGAGCTTTTACCGGATCGTAGACAGAAGTGTAAAGCGGAGCTTTGGGAAAAATTTCGTGGAGGGCAAGGAGAACTCTTTCGGCCCCGCCCCACTTGTTAACCCGGTCGTAGACTATGGCTACTTTCTTCATAAGCTTCCAAGGTTTCATTCGCCATTTTAACCCAAGAATATTTATTTACAAATCTGATTGAATTTGAAATTTTCTCCGCGCGGTCGGAAGCTCCCATAGCCATTGCGGTTTCCATGGCAGTGGCAATCGAGTCGGAATCATTGGGATCAAAATAGAGGGCGCTGCCGCCGTATATTTCTTTAAAAACTTTTATGTCCGACGCCAAAAGAAGCGTTCCCGAGGCAATTGCTTCAAGTCCCGGAAGACCAAAGCCTTCGGACAAAGAAGGAAAGACAAATCCTACCGAGTTTTTATATAAAGCCCCAAGCTTTTCATCAGGGATAAACCCCAATAGCTTCACAAAATCTTCCGCCCCCGCGCTCCGAACTATTCTTTCTATTCTCTGAGTAAAAATATTCCTCGCCGACGAAATTGCCAAAAATACCTTCTGATTACTTTTTGTATTCAGTATTTTGATTGCTTCTATTAACTTCCCCAGATTTTTATGCGGATAGGCGTTCCCAACATATACAAAGTATGGCTTGGGTACCTTTGGAGCGGACTCATTCGAAATTTTTCTGTCAAAGCCTTCGTAAGTCACCTTAATTTTGTCCGGTTCCAAATTATATTTTTCCGTAAGCACCTCCTTTACGGCAAAGCTGGGAACCAATATCTTCTGCGATCTTTTGACTGCGTGGTTAAATACAGCCCGGTAGCCCAATCTTTTGATAAAGTAGACGGGAGCCGGAAGTGTGGTTGCTGCTAAACCCATTTTCCTATGCATCAACATGTCGTGGATTGTCACTATAAATTTTCCACGGAAGGATAGGGGCACATTAAAATGAGGAAAATGAGTTATATCTGGGTTTTCTTTAGAAATAATTTTTGGAATTTTAAACTGCTCCGCAAAACTGTAATGCCGCCAGTCGGCCAGTACCTTCTTCCAGTTGTCTGGAAGACCCAAAGAGTCAAAATATTTTTTTCTGAGAAGGATAACATATTCGTTTTTTGAATCCAGTTTTGAAAGTTCGGCAACAAGATTAACCAGATACCTCCCCAGGCCTGCGTTTTCAAGACCGTAAAGCCTGGCGTCCAATAATATTTTTGCCATATTTTTAGTATGAGGATAAGAAAACTACTTTGATATATCTGACTATCTTAAATACGTTTATCCCGAAAACCACAAAATAATCAAAGGCTTTGGGGTGGCTATCCCACAAATTCTTTCTGAAAAATCTTTCCATTGAGGCAACCCCCGCCAAACGGACTTTCCTGCGCTGCCGTGGATCGACTTTATACCTCCACTCCGAAACTTTACCCTTGGTCACCCCTTTGATATGGGTTACCTCCACCTCAGGATAATAAATAAGTTTGTATCCGGCTTTATATATCTGATAAGAAAGATCAATATCCTCTCCGTCAAAAAAGTATTCCTCGTCAAACCAACCTACCTTGTCCAAAATGTCTTTCCGGGTTAAAAAGAATGCCCCTTGAATTGCCTCTACCTCATGGGTCACGTCTTCAGGAATATCTTCATACCAGTAGTTCTTATCAATTCCCAAAACAAGATGCTCAAAGGCAATTTTTGGCGTGGGAAAGCGCCGCCTGACATCTTTGTCCAACCTGCCGTTGGGTAAAACCAATTTGCAGGTTAGTGCCCCGACATCATCGTGTTCTTTTAAATATTTGACCGTCTTTAAAAAAACATTCTTACGTACGATAGTATCCGGGTTTAAGAAAAGAACTGTTTCCCCTATAACCAAAGGCCTTGCACGGTTATTACCCCTGGAAAAGCCCCCGTTGGGCCCTTCGGTATATTTAACCCAGGGAAACTTCTTTCTAATCATTTCAGGGCTTCCATCGGTTGAAGAATTGTCGGATACGATTACCTCCATGGGAACCTCATCCATGTATTTACGGACAGAACCCAAACAATCTTCCAAAAGTTCTTTTGTGTTGTAGTTAAGAATTACTATCGAAAGTTCCGGTCTTTTCATATATTTTGTCCAGATATTCCCCCATTTTATACCAGCTGAACTTTTCCTCAACCAGCTTCCTGGCGTTTTCTGCAATTTTCTCGGCTAACCTTTCGTCCTCCAAAATCTTTATGGTTGCCTCGGCAATTCCCCTGGAACTATTCTCCACAATAACTTCTTTACCGTTGGTTGCTCCAAGTCCCTCAACCCCGACCGACGTGGTAACCAGGGGAAGCTTGGCAGCCATTGCAGCCAGATGCTTTAATCTTGTTCCACCGGGACCTTTCAAGGGCGAAACAAAAACCGAAGATTCATAGTAGGCATCCCTTATCCCCTCCTGGTCATCCTCACTCAGGTTATCGATAATTATATTGTCGGACCTGTGGGCAAGAATTTCTCCGGGAATATGTTGACCGGTAATCCAAACTTTTGCCCTGGGATTTTTGCTGTGTACCAGGGGAAAGACCTCATTCAAAAGAAGCTGTGCCGCCTCAATATTTTGTAGCCACTTAAAGTTGGCAATGAAAAGAATTCTGGGATTTTCGGCTTTCCAACTATCCTTCTTCCTAAAGAAACTAAGATTAACCCCGTTCGGAACAAGGTCTACTTTAAGGTCGGGGGCAAGCTTAAGCATTTCTTTCTTATCGGATTCGGATACTGCAACCACCACATCAGCCTTTTTCCAGAATTTTGTTTCCCAAAACTTAAGCTTGGCTACATCGAGCGATAAAAGCGGGCGGATAATCGGATTTTTGGATCCTTCAACATAGTGTTTATAAACCAGATATTCTATCGTCTGCTCAACCAAAAGAATCGGAATTTTGGTTTCCGGGATATGCGGCATGACATAGAAAGTCTCCGCGTGAATAAGATCATAACGGACGTCCCGAATTTCTTCCTGAACGGCCTTTCTCTCCTGAGGCGAAAGATTTCTGATAACCAGGAACGGATAGGCTCCAAAACCGGTCAGAAGAATATTCCGAAGAGTCCAGGGGGATTTTGACCGTCTGAAAACTTTTACTTTCGTACAGTATTTTTCAAGCTCGGGAATAAATTTCTTTTCCGAATCGTCTTTTATCAGAGAAAAAAGAGTAATTTCGTGTTTTCTGCTTAAGTCCTTAATCAGATTATATGAACGGATCTGACCGCCGGACGAATCCGGAAAAGGCAGATACGGCGTGAGCATCAAAATTTTCATAATAGGGAATTTTTTACAACAAAATCTTGAACTTTTGATCCAATTTCCCTGAGCCAAAATTCCCCCTGTTCTCTAGTATCCATGTCAGAAATAATTTTACCCGTAACAGGGTCCTTCTGGATAGACTCTAAAGGATACCCCTCAACGACTTTAGCACTTCCATTTGCTACAAATTTTCTTGGAGAAACTATTGTTGTTTCTTTACATGTACCGTTTGGGTTTGCCAAACAAAGTCCAAATTCCCAATGTCCGTCCACTTCATCTTTATGGAAACTTTCTATCAAATTCTTGTAATAAAGCAGCACCTCACCATCGTTTGATCTTGTTTCGTCCTGAAATCTTCTAACTTTAGTTCCTGGTTGTTTCTCGGGTGGTAAATCATCAAAAAAAAGTGCATTGTCCATTGCTAAAACAACTTCTCCCAATATTTTTGCATAGGCGGTCGCCTTCCTGTGTGCATTTTCTTGTGCAGTCAG
>DAHVYL010000012.1 GCA_027327685.1 Candidatus Woesebacteria bacterium | reverse complement strand
GAATCCCTATACTGATTTCGGTTTGTCAGCATATGTTCCGGAAAAAGTTTACAATTACGTAATTGAAAATTACGGAATTTACCGGAAAGTTGACGGAATCGAAGTATTGATACAAAAGGACAGATAAATGAGAATAGCATTTTTAAATAAATACCAGAATAAAGTTGCAAGAGGAGCCGAGACTTTTGTTTTTGAGCTTTCCTCCCGCCTTTCCAAAAATCATGACGTTGATGTAGTTTCTGATATCAACTATCTTGATCTTTTCAGGAAAAAGTACGATTTGGTTATTCCCACAAACGGAAGGTTTCAGGTTGTCTTGGTAAGAATCATCACTTGGCTGACGGGTGCAAAGATGATTGTTTCGGGCCAATCCGGCATGGGCTGGGACGATAGGGTAAACCTTTGCAGTTTTCCGGACATCTTCATCGCCCTTTCTTCTGAGGCTTTGGGATGGGCCAGAAAGGTAAATCCCGGAGTTAAATCTTTATATATCCCGAACGGAGTGGACCTGAATAAATTTAAAGCCGGAGTCAAAAAACCAAAGAATGGAGTAAAAACGGTCCTGGCAGTCGGGGCTTTTACTGAACAAAAAAGACTTGATCTTGTTATTGCTGCCGTGTCCGAACTTGACGGTGTAGATCTGGTAGTTGCCGGAGGCGGGGGGGGTCTTAAAGATGAGATTTATAATTTGGGGACAGCCAAGTTGGGGAAAAGATTCAAAATGATAAGCGTTCCTTTTGAAAAAATGCCCGAAGTCTATGGGAGTGCTGATGTATTTACTCTTCCCTCCCGTCCATCCGAATCTTTCGGAAATGTTTTGGTTGAAGCCATGGCCTCGGGCCTTCCGGTTGTGGCAACAGATGACCCTATAAGACGCGAAATAGTGGGGGAGGAGGGAATTTTTGTAGACCCGGAGGACACGGGGACCTATGCGGAAGCCCTCAGACTGGCTCTTGATAGGAACTGGGGAGGAGTCCCCAGATTGCAGGCGGAAAAATTCTCCTGGGATAAAATAGCAGAAGATTATGAAGAACTTTTGGAAAAACTGATTAAATGAAAATTTCTGTAATAATTCCTACATACAACGAAGCAGATGTTATTCAATCATGCATAGAATCGTTGGGAGGTCAGACCTACGAAGACTTTGAAATAATTATTGTTGACGACGGATCAAGCGACGCTACTTCCCAAATCCTTCGCGGCGCAAGTAAAATTTTGCCTGATTTTTACTTTCTGGAACAAAATCATAAAGGAGCCGGAGCGGCAAGAAACCTGGGGGCAAAAAAGGCAAAAGGAGAGATTCTGGTATTTGTAGATGCGGATATGACCTTTGACAAGGACTTTCTAAGGAGAC
Source organism: Candidatus Woesebacteria bacterium (assembly GCA_027327685.1). Classification (GTDB taxonomy): domain Bacteria; phylum Patescibacteriota; class Microgenomatia; order UBA8517; family UBA8517; genus UBA8517. The sequence continues at coordinate 9,201 of DAHVYL010000012.1, read as the reverse complement.
TTATTGAACCGATAGAGAAAGGGGAAAGAGGAACTTTCAGTAAAGAAGAGTTTGTGGCCAATTGGGGTAGTCCCTGGGCCAGATCGTGGAACATAAATGAAGGTTGGGAGGAAAAGAGGAGACATCCGAAAGCCTACCCCGACCACCAGCCAGTTTTCAGGGCAATTCTGAAAAGCGAGTTTGAGAAGGTTGGAGGATTCACTCCCGGCGGATATGACGATGACTGGAGTCTGTCAAAGAAGCTTGGCTATGAGGCAGTGTCAGCCCCCGGAGCCATCTTCTATCATAAAAACCCTTCAAGTCTGGGAGAGATATTCAAACATGCCGGTTGGGTCGGGAAAAGAAAGTACAAACTGGGGTATTTAGGGTATGCTTTCGCTCTACTAAGATCTTCTCTTCCGGTTTCAATTGTCACCGGCATTTATAAAGGTCTTAAAAACAGAAACTTGAGATTTGTGATTTTTAAAGTTGTCTACGACTTCGGAATTTTTACAGGCATCCTGGAATATATGTTTTCGGGAAGAGGAGCAAAATAAACTTTAATGCACCCATACATTCATAAAAAATACTACCTCTTAATGATTTTGGTTCTGGGTTTAACCTTAAGGCTGATACTTCTTAATCAATCTCTCTGGCTTGATGAGGCAATAGGGGCAATTGTGGCCAAAAATTATTCTTTCGGGGATATTCTTTTAAAGTTCCCGTTGGGAGATAACCACCCCCCTTTATATTATTTGATTCTTCGCGGATGGAGTTTGATCTTCGGCTATAGCGAGGTTTCTCTGAGAATGCCGTCGGTGATTTTCGGAGTATCCACAATTTATTTTGTATATAGGGTCGCCAAAGAGTTTACGAAAGTTAATCCGGCAGTCCCCGCAATGCTTTTGGCAACCTCTCCTTTGGCTATTTATTACTCGCAGGAGGCAAGAATGTATATGCTCTCCGGATTTTTGGCTGCAGGCGGGGTCTACTTTTTCCTGAGAACTTTTAAAGAAGATTCCGGAATAAAGGATTGGCTACTCTTTTCACTTTTTTATACTCTTCTTATTTTCTCCGACTACATGCCGGTATTTTTGTATCCCGTCTTTGCCCTCTACCCTCTTATTAGGAAAGAGAATTGGATTTGGTGGAAGAAGTTTTTCCTTAGTAACCTTCCCGTCTTGGTCCTGGGGATTTTGTGGCTACCTATATTCCAAAAACAGGGAGAAGGCGGCAGACGGCTTTTGGAAACTTTGCCTGATTGGGCCGGAGTTGCGGGTGGAGCAAGCTTCAAACAGATGGGGGTATTTTGGTCGAAGTTTAGCCTGGGCAGGATCTCTCTGATAAATAAATATATACAATACGGTCTGGTATCCTTGGCATCAATTCCAATTCTCACAGCCCTTTTCGGGTCACTCAAAAAAATTAAAAGTTCAGGGCTCTTTTGGCTTTGGTTTGCCCTACCCGTCATACTTGGTTTTGGAGTGTCCTTCGCCTTTCCCGCATTTATTTATTTCAGGTACATATTTGTTTTGCCGGCTTTTTATTTACTTATTTCTCTTGGAGCGGACTCCTACCCGAAGATTGGAAGATTACTGGTTGCCTTAGTTATAACTTTCAATTTGATAGGCTGGGGAATATATCTAGCCGACCCCAGACAGCACAGGGAGAGTTGGAGAGAAGCGGTTGCCTACATTGAAGAAAATGCCTTTCCAACGGAGGTGGTTATTTTTGGAAACCCCGAACCGTTTGCTCCGTACAGATGGTATTCGAGCGGAAAAGTGAAGGCCCTGGGGGTAACCGATTCCGTCTCGGCAAGTAGGGAAAAAACCGAAAGGATTACCGGGGAGGCTCTTACGGGAGCCACGGGAGTCTACTATTTTGAATACCTTAAGGGTTTAGAAGATCCCAGTGGAATAGTTGAGGATTCTTTGGGTAAAATAGGCTTTAAGGAGATAGAGCGCAAAGACTTTAACGGAGTCGGTTTTGTGATCCATTACCAAAGAAAACAAATATATGCGAATCGCAATTGATGTAAGCCAAATAGTTTATGGAACAGGTGTTTCAGTCTATACCAGAAAGCTGGTAGAGTCTCTCCTATCCATTGATCGGGAAAACGAATACACGCTTTTTGGCGGGGCTCTCAGAAGGCGACAGGAGATACTGGAAAGCTTTCCCGCCTCCCGCGTTTTCCCGATTCCTCCGACCGTTGCCGATATTATCTGGAATAAACTTCACACACTTCCCATAGAAAAATTAATCGGGGAAGTAGACATCCTGCACACTTCCGACTGGACGGAACCTCCGAGCAAGGCTTTTAAGGTTACGACGGTACACGATCTCTATCCTTTGAAATTTCCAAAAATGGTTCATCCCAAGATTCTGGAAGCCCACAGGGGAAGACTTTATTGGGTTAAAAAAGAATCAAAAAGAATTATTGTCCCCTCGCTGTCCACCAAAAATGATCTTATCGGTCTTGGTTTCAGGGAAGAGGCAATAAGGGTGATCCCTGAGGCGCCGACTTTAAGGAAAGCCTCTGAGGAAAAGATCGCCGAAGTAAAAAAGAAGTATCAAATAAGGGAAGACTATCTGATGGCGATAGGTGTTACTCCTTTGAAAAATACCAAAAGAATAATAAAAGCCTTCCACCTTGCCACTCCCGGAAAAGATTTAAAGCTGATAATAGCCGGAAGACCCGCCAACTTAAAAATAGAGCCTGAAAGAAATGTCAGGATTCTAGGACACATTCCCCAAAACGATCTGGAAGCTCTTCTGACAGGCGCCCGCGGACTTATTTTTGCGTCTCTTTATGAAGGCTACGGAATCCCAATCCTGGACGGGTTTAACTGTGAAGTGCCTGTTATTACTTCAAATATCGGTGCCATGCCCGAAGTTGCCGGAGGAGCGGCCGAGCTTGTCGATCCTAACTCGGTGGATTCTATAGCCGAGGGAATTGCAAACGTGGTTCGCGGAAGAAAAGCTCTTGTGGAAAAAGGAAAGACCTGGGTTAAAAACTTTTCCTGGGAGAAAACAGCCCAAATGACGCTTTCGGTCTACAGGGAGGGACAAAAATGATAATCGGTATCGACGGAAACGAGGCTAATGTTGAAAAAAGGGTGGGTGTGAATACCTATGCTTTTGAGCTTCTCCGGAATTTCTGGAAACTACAAGACGAATGGAAAAATAACCACAAACTTATAGTTTTTCTCAAAAGTCAGCCCAGGGGGGACATGCCCAAGGAGACTGAGTTTTTTAAATACAAAGTGATTGCTGGGGGAAGAGCCTGGATACTGACAAAACTCATGCCGAGTTTGTTTGGGGAAGGAAAGGTATGCGATGCCTTCTTTTCTCCGAGCCATTATGTTCCGCCTCTTGCGCCCATGCCCAGATACTGCTCAATAATGGATCTGGGATACCTCGAATTTTCGGGTCAATTTCAGAAAAATGACTTTTGGCAGTTAAAAATCTGGAGTGCTATTAGCATTTTTGTATCAAAAGCGGTCTTTGCTATATCAAATAGTACAAAAAAAGACATTGTACGACACTACCCCTTTGCCAGGAGTAAGATTCATGTTACGCCTCTGGCCTATGACAGTCGGAAGTTTAATTTGGACATTCCTGATGAGGATGTGCGACGTATACGGGGTAGGTACTCCATAGTTACGGACTATGTATTATATTTGGGTACACTCAAGCCCAGCAAGAATATAGAGGGCTTAATTGAAGCATTTTCCAGGATCGGAAGTAGAAAATTAAAGGTAAAACTGGTTATAGCCGGGAAAAAAGGCTGGATGTACGAAACAATTTTTGAAAAAGTTAAGAAACTGCATCTTGAGGACGATGTCATATTTACAGATTTTGTGGATGAGAGAGATAAGCCGGCTCTTATTAAAGGGGCCAAGGTGTTTGCCCTGCCCTCATTTTGGGAGGGCTTTGGGCTTGACGCCCTCAATGCCATGGCCTCAGGGGTTCCTGTAGTTGCCTCCAATCTCGGCAGTTTGCCTGAGGTAGTCGGAGAGGCCGGGATCCTGGTAGACCCGAAAAACATAAATAACATCGCCGAAGGTATTAAGGAGGTGCTATTGGCACCGGTTGCGAAGTATAATAGTATGGTTAGTAGGGGTTTATCCCAGGCGGGGAAGTTTTCCTGGGAGAAAACAGCCAGACAAACTCTGGAAGTGATTACGGGCAAAGAAAAAGCTGAAGAGTGAGGGGTTCAGAGTTTAAAATTTAAAATAAAGGAGATGTTCAAAGACAAAACAGGCAGAAAGTTATCAGGTAAAGAAGCCTTTTTAAAAATTCTTAATCGGATTTATAATGTTGTCCTTGATTTTGAATTGATGGTTCTCAGGTGGGTGTCGCATGTTCCTTCTCATATCTTTCGCAAGTTAATATACACTCTTGCCGGGATGAGAATCGGCAAGGGGTCGGCAGTTCACATGTGGGCCAATTTTTTTGATCCTTCCGGAATTTCAATCGGCGAGGATACTATCATTGGAGACCACGCTTTCCTGGACGGCAGGGCAGCTCTGACCATAGGCAGTCATACCGATATAGCTTCCTCAGTCATGATTTATAATTCCGAGCACGATTTGGAAAGCGAGAGATTTTCGGCAAGGGTTGAACCCGTGACGATAGGAGATTATGTTTTTGTTGGCCCCAGAGTTACAATTTTGCCGGGAGTAAAAATAGGCAAAGGAGCGGTTGTTGCGGCAGGAGCCGTTGTTACCAAAGATGTTCCCGAATTTAGCATTGTGGGAGGAGTCCCTGCGATAAAACTAGGTGAGCGAAAAAACAAAAATCCCCATTACATTCTCGGACGGGCAAGGCTATTTCAGTAATGTTTAAAAAATTCTTGAAAATTTTCTTTGCAGTTTTTTGCATAACCGGGATTCTCTATTTGGCTTTACCCGGGAACGATTTTCCCGATCCCCCACCCGATTCCCTCCAATCACAGGAGCCTGCGGATTTGGAAACTTCCCTAAGACGCGGATATTTCACCAATCTTACCAGAGAGGAAGTCCTTTCGTGGTATGAAAGGCAGTTTGACCACACAAGTTTTCTGGGAATTAGGCTTCCGACAATTCTCCTTAACTATCCGCCGGAAAATGCTCAGACTTTGATAAGGGATCAAACGGGAAGTACTTTTCTGCAGGAATTTGTCCATCCCTTCAGGGAGAGCCTTTACATAAATGGACTTAAACCGCCCAGTGAGAACAATAAGCCGACCTTTTTTGTTGAGGGAAAGCTTTGGCAGCAAAAAATAATAATACGCTATGTGCCGAGCAGTATTTGGATCAGGGAAGGACTCTTCATTGCCGCAATGGCAATGGCAGTCGTGATCTACAATGCATTTGCAAAGTCGCTAAGAAGGAAAAATGAATAAAACACTCGATTTATCCATAGTAATAGTATCACTTAAGAAGGATTATTTATTTGACTGTCTCAAGTCTCTCGAACCCGCTTTGAGGGGGGTTGAAAACGAAATAATTCTCATAGATAGCGCCTCACCCGATCAAATCGGGCGTTTGGCCGGGAAGAAATTCCCTTATGTAAAAGTGTTACGACAGGAGGTAAATAGAGGCTTTGGCGGAAACAATAATCTGGGTATGAAAATAGCCAAAGGAAGGTATGTTCTTCTTTTGAACGACGATACCAGGATAATTGATAAAAATATTTTCAGGGAAATGATTGCCTGGATGGACGATCATCCTAAAGTCGGCATTTCGGGTTGCGGTTTGGTCAATCCGGACGAAAAAACCTTTCAGGGGTCGGGGGGATTTTACCCGACACTTTTCAGAGTTTTTGCCTGGATGACCTTTTTGGACGACATTCCCGGACTCGATAAGCTTATCAAACCTTATCATCCGCTTCACTCCGCCTCTCCATTTTATAAAGGAGAAAATTATTTCAAAAGCGGACACCGGCAGGACTGGGTGACCGGCGCATACTTTTTGATGCGGAAGAAGGCTCTTGACCAGGCAGGCTTTTTCGACGAAGACTTTTTCCTATATGTCGAAGAGGTAGAGTTGTCGTCAAGGTTTAGGGCAAAAGGCTGGGAAGTCTGGTATTTGCCCGAATGGAAGGTTGTGCATTACGGCCAGGCAACTTCGGGGAGTGAAAAGGCAACGATTTTTGAACTGCAGAATTTGATTTTAATGTATAAAAAACATAAACCGGGGTGGAAGATTGCCTTCTTGAGAGCTATTCTTAAGTTCGGAAGTCTTTTGAGAGTTGGTCTCTGGACAGTTGTCGGCAGGAAAAGCCTTGCCCAAATATATGCGAAAGCTATTAAGGTTATCTGAAAAAATATCAAAATATCTGATTGCGGCGGTGCTGATAATAGTTCCGCTTTTGCCAAAGTTCCCCTTACTTAGAGTTCCCGGGATATATGTTGCCATCCGTTTTGAGGATATCCTGATGTTTTTCCTGGCGCTTATCCTGATCCCCAAGTTCGTGGTGGAACCTAAAAAGATTTGGAAAGATAAAATCGTTGCCTCAATCTTGATATTTTTTACGGTAACTTTTATCTCGCTTCTCGCAGGTGTCCTTCTCACACAGACGGTGGAGTTAAGGTTGGGACTTTTGCATTGGGCAAGACGTATTGAATATATCGTTCCTTTTTTGGCAGTCTACCTTTTGATCCCGCGGGAGAAGATTGGAGAGAGTGTTAAATTTTATTTCAAGATTTTACTGATTGTCGTGATACTAGCCTTTATCTACGGCATTGGGCAAAAGTACTATAATCTTCCGGTAATCATTACCCAAAACGAACAATATTCCAAGGGCATTGCTCTTCGTTGGACACCGGGAGCCCACATCAACTCAACTTTTGCGGGGCATTACGATCTTTCGGCATTTGTAGTTTTAGTCATGCCGATATTTTTAGGTGCGCTTTTTAGCCTGAGGCAAAAGCTGGCAAAGCTTTTCATTCTGCTTTCTTCGGGAATGGGACTATGGCTTTTGATAAGTTCGATTTCAAGAACTGCACAGGCCTCATACCTTTTGGCGGTTAGTGCTACCTTGCTTCTCCTAAAGAAATTTAAGGGCTGGCTGATAGTTATTATCATCAGTGTCATTTCAATGACGATGTCCTCAGGGCTTGATGCCAGATTCGGTCAGGCGATAAAAGTTCTTTATGAGTATGTTACAACCGGAAAAAGCTTCAGTTACGTTCCGGGTTTTACGGTCAGGGCGGATGAGGTAACCCTGACGGTTGATGAGGGTGCACTGCCTACTCCGACTCCCGCAGCCCCCAATATCATAAGGGATGTTTCCATTTCCATCAGATATAATGTCGAATGGCCAAGGGCAATACGTGCATTTTTCAAAAATCCGATATTGGGAACGGGATATTCGTCGATAGATTTGGCGACGGACAATGATTATTTGAGAATGCTTGGGGAAGTGGGTCTTCTGGGGCTTTCGGCTTTCGTGCTAATATTTCTGAGAATAGGGAAAGTTTTATTGAAAACATTTTCCTTAAAGGATAAATTGAGCGGCTTTGAGAAAAGCTATCTATTTGGAATTATCGGTGGGATCATCGGGACTTTTGTCACGGCATTTCTAATAGATCTATTTGAGGCGTCTAAATTTGCAATAATATTCTGGCTGCTTTTAGGTAGCTCCGTAAGTCTGATTAAAAGTAAATTAAATGAAAACTAAAATTATTCAATTTACAAAGGGAAAATATTTTGAGTATATTTTGTTAGCAATAATTTTGACTCTGGGCTTTGTTGTGCGTCTTTACAAAATAGGAAACCCGATTGCCGACTGGCACAGTTGGCGCCAGGCGGATACGGCATCCGTTACCAGGGTTTATCTTCAGAAGGGGATAAATCCGCTTCTTCCCAGGTACCATGACATTTCAAGTGTCCAAACGGGAATTTTTAATCCCGAAGGCTACAGAATGGTTGAGTTTCCCTTCTATAATGCGGCAGCGGCTTTCTTTGCCGGAAACTTTACTTCAATTTCTTTGGAAGTTTGGTCAAGGCTTGTAACAATTGCGGTTGCCCTGGTAACCTCAATCTTCCTTTACCTCATAGGTAGGAAAATTATGGGTAAGTGGGTGGGAATCCTCGGCGCATTCTTCTATCTTTTCATTCCATACAATATCTACTTTACCCGCGTGATATTGCCGGACCCGATGGGGGTGATGTTTGGGATCATTTCCCTTTGGGCATTTCTGGAATTCGCGGAAAGGGACAAAAGAATTTTCTTTTATCTTTCATCAATATTTTTTGCCCTGGCTCTTTTGATTAAACCTTATTTGGGTTTTTACCTTTTCCCGATAATTTATTTGGCAGTCAAAAAATACGGAATTAAAAACTTTTTCAGAGAGAAAAAGGTGATTGCGGGAGCCCTGGTTTATCTGGCAATTGCTTTTATCCCTTTCTTCTTCTGGAGAGGCTGGGAAGCGCAATTCCCCGAAGGAATACCTTTTTATGAATGGGCGTTTAACGGCAACCTTATCAGGTTTAAGCATTCATGGTGGTATTGGATCTTCGGTGAGAGATTGGGACATCTCATTTTGGGATCTCTGGGGGTAATTCCTTTTGTCTTTGGTGTCTTAAATACCAAGGTTAAAAATTTATTTATACAGGCATTTTTGGCGGGTGCTCTCTTTTATGTGGTCGGGGTAGCCAGTGCCAACGTAATGCATGATTATTATCAAATACTGACCATTCCGGTTATTGCTCTTGCCCTTGCCTCAGGGACCTTCTATCTTTGGAACAATGGAATTTTCAATAAACTATTAACAAGGACCATTGCTGTTATCTCGGTAGCGGTAATGCTTATAACCGGCTGGAATCAGGTGGTCGGCAATTATGCAATAAACCATCCCGAGATAATTGAAGCGGGGGCTATGGTTGATAGGATTACTCCAAAAGATGCCTTGGTAGTTGCTCCCTACAATGGAGACACCGCATTTCTTTATCAAACCAATCGTTGGGGTTGGCCGGCGATTGATGATTCTATAGATAACATAATAGAGGAGGGAGCCGATTATTATGTTTCGGTTGATCTGGGAAGTCCTGATACTAAAATGATTGAGAAAAGATTTAGGACAATTGAAAAAACAGACAAGTACATTATTATTGATCTTCATGCTCCAATAAAAGAAAAATGAAAGAGATAATATTCGGTACCCAGAATAAGGCAAAAATCGATCAAATAAACGGTTCATTACAAGGTACAAATTTTGTTGTGGTTGGTTTACCG
>DAHVYL010000011.1:10595-10876 GCA_027327685.1 Candidatus Woesebacteria bacterium | reverse complement strand
TTTGCCGCAAAAAATTTGACAGACGAAATATTGCAAAGACGGCTTAGGGTCGATTGCGAAATAAATTTTAATTTGATCAATTCTGATCTGATGAAAGAAATTTCTCTTCTTGAGCCCACGGGGACGGGTAACCCCGAACCGGTATTTGTGAGTCGTGGAGTCGAGCTTCTTGATGCGAGGATTGTCGGCAGAGACGGCAAACACCTCAAACTTAAAGTGAAGCAGGATGGGTATATTTTTGATTCAATCTACTTTGGTGGGGGAGAAATTTACTCGGAACT
>DAHVYL010000011.1:0-10585 GCA_027327685.1 Candidatus Woesebacteria bacterium | reverse complement strand
ACTCCCGGGTTAAAACTGAATCTGGTATATTCTCCCGAGAAAAACGTTTGGATGGGAAATGAATCCATCCAGCTTAAAATTAAGGATATAGAAATAGTTCCTTGAATCTTGGTTATCTGCTTCCGCTGCCGACAAGTCTTCGGGGCGGTCTGCCGTTTGTGTTTGGGATTTCCGGAAAGCTGATCCTTAGTTCTTCATCTGTTTGCGGTCCGTAATCTTCGACACTTAATTTTATGTCGGGGGGAGATTCCTCCAGTCTTCCGCACAAAACCACCGATTTGCCACAATCACCGTCCTCGGGTAGAGGGGCAATATGAAGATCTGGACGGTCCCTCCGCCACTCAACGAAACGGCACCTGCTGTATTCCGGACATTGTTCTGATGTAGCCATATTAGTTTGCGGATAATTCCTACAGAGACGGTTATGTTATATTAATTTTACACCAGAATCAAGCAATCCTAGATTTCGCGCCTCCGGTGCATTAGAATATGACTATGGAGAGAAATTTGGTCGGTGATGTGGTGGATAAAATTGGGGGAAAGGTGCGTCTTAAGGGTTGGGTGGACACTGTTCGCGACCATGGAAAAATTACCTTTGTCGACTTAAGGGATAGAACCGGAATTATCCAATGTGTCGGTGCAAATCTGGAAAGGGTTTCCCCGGAGTCTGTGGTTGAGGTTATCGGGATGGTAGCGGCTCGTCCCGAAAAGTTGATTAATCCGAAAATCAAAACGGGTAGCGTTGAAATTCAAATAGAGTCATTAAAAATAATCAGTCCGGCGGCAGAGCTTCCATTTGATATGGGGACGGATGATCTTAATCTCGATCTACCGACTCTTTTGGATTATCGGGCACTTACCTTGAGACATCCAAAACAGCAGGCTATTTTTAAAGTTCAGGCGGTAATAATTAATGCCTTCAGACAGGCACTTCTAAAAAAAGATTTTGTGGAATTCCAGGCTCCTTCAATCATATCTTCTGTTCCGGAAGGAGGGGCGGAAGTTTTTAAAGTGAAATATTTTGATCACGAAGCCTATCTTTCCCAAAGTCCTCAGCTTTATAAATCTCTTTTGGTTGGTGTTTTTGAGAGGGTTTTCAGTGTAAACCAGATATTCAGAGCCGAACCTTCGGTGACCACAAGACATTTGACCGAGGCAACAAGCTTGGATGCCGAGTTCGGTTTTATTGATTCCTGGAAGGATGTTTTGGAGATGGAGGAATATGTAGTCCGCCATATTTTTTCCGAAGTTGGGAAGGAATGTAAAAACGAACTTGCGCTTTTCGGAGCAACTTTACCCACACTTTCGGACAAAATTCCTGTTTTAAAGCTTAGGCAGGCCCAGGAAATCATTTTTGAAAGAACGGGGAGGGATATCCGGGCCGAAAAAGATTTGGCTCCCGAGGATGAGCGCGAAATCTGCAAGTGGTCGTCGGAGGAAAAAGGAAGCGATCTGGTATTTATCTCCCATTTCGTTACAAAGAAAAAACCTTTTTATGTCTATGCCGATCCGGAGGATCCGACTTACGGATTTTCTGTTGATCTTTTGGGCAGGGGGGTTGAGTGGTCAAGCGGAGGCCAAAGGCTTAACGATTACGAAGAAATTATCGAACACATTCATGATTGGGGATTGAAGGAAAAAGATGTGGAACTTTATCTACAGTCTTTTAAATACGGAGTCCCGCCTCTTGGTGGTTTTGCTCTTGGGGCAGAGCGCGTGACAATGCATATGCTGGGCCTTAAAAATATCAGAGAAGCGTCGCTTTTCCCCAGGGACATGGAAAGGATAGATACAAGGCTTTCCGAAACGACTCAAAAATAATTTATGAATCTTCTAAAGCAAAAAGATCATTTTATGTTTTTTCTGATTTTGACGTTTATTTTTATCTCTTCATCAGCACTGTCAATTTCCAAAGATTCGGTTGAGGAGGCGAAATCTTTACCGAAGCTCTCCTCCCCCAAAAATTTTCCGGCAAATCCGGTCTTAAAGGAAAGTTCTGCATCCCCCGGTAAACAGGTTTTTCCGATTCTTTCCGCACAGGGGGCTCTCGCGGTTGACTTGGATTCCGGAGTCTCTCTTTATGAAAAAAATCCGGATGCGGTGCTTTTGCCGGCATCAACCACCAAGATAATAACCGCGCTGGTGGCTCTGGATACCTACGGCCTTGACCAGGTGTTAACCGTTCCAGGGGGAATAAATGTCGACGGACAAAAAATGAGACTTTATGTCGGTGAGCAAATGAGGGTTGAGGATTTGCTTTATGGTCTCTTGGTTTATTCGGCGAATGATGCCGCAATGACTTTGGCAATCAATTATCCGGCATCGGGGTCAGGCAAGCTCGGGGGCTATGATGCCTTTGTCGAGGCGATGAATAAAAAGGCAAAGGATCTTTCCATGACGAATTCCCATTTTGAAAATCCGGTAGGTCTTGACGGGATGGCCCAGACAACAACGGCTAAAGATCTGCTGCGTGCCACGGAGGTTGCAATGAGAAATCCCCAATTTGCAAAATTCGTCGGCACAAGATCCGTTTCCTTGGCCGATGCTACAGGGAAAGTAAAATATAACCTCAAAAATATTAACCTGCTTTTGGATGAGGTTCCAGGTGTTTTGGGAGTCAAAACAGGTTGGACGGAAAATGCCCGCGAAAATCTGGTTACATATATTGAGCGGGACGGCAGGAAGGTGGCAATCGTACTTCTTGGAAGCCAGGACAGATTCGGAGAAACAAGAGAGCTTATCGATTGGATTTTTGCCAGTTATGAGTGGCGGGAAGTAAAAGTGCCTATTGCCCTGGATAATAATCTGCAGTCACTGCCGGAAGATAAGCAGTAAAGCCACTATCTCCCTCAAAAACGTAAATAGGCTGGTAGTATTCGGTAATCACATTGGGGTCAAAATACGCAAGGTAAATGTGTCTTATTTTAATGCTGTCGCCGTCTTTATTTAATCCCAAGTTGGCAATAAAAGCCAGACCACTCTGTAGTTCGGTAAATGCCTCGGCAGGGGTTTTAATCGGGTATGTCGAATATTGCGATTCGTCGACTGCTCGGTAGTGATATTCGGAGGCAATGATTTGTTGTCCTTGGTTTCTGGCACCGCTTATTATTGCCCAGACATTGGACTGGTTGGGGTTTCCGGTAACGCTTGGCAGGTCATCGTAATTTTTTCTGAATAGGTTTACTTTGACAAAGTTGGCTTCGGAAAGAGACATGGCGCTGACAAGCTGTCCGTTTGAGATTTTCAGAAAATCGTGCATTACCGATCCGGTCAAATCCGGCGGAAGGAGATTGGCTTCGGAAAGGAAGGATCTGAAGCCCGATGCGGCAACTTCCGCCACGGGAGGTCTCAGATCAATGGGACTTTTATCGGCTGCCAAATCATAACTGATCGAGAAAGTGCCGGTAACAATATTCATTTGCAGGTAGGTGGGATAGTTGGGATTTTTGAATTTGTAGATGGTATCCGAGACTTGTTGGATGTCCGTGCTGAAGCCCAGAGAAGTGGCTCTTCCCTTGGCAGTATCTAATGAAAGCAAATTTGCATTGGTTTTGGGCATGAAATAGACTTTTGCCTGTGTAGGTATGTCAGTTGGCAATCCCCCTTCGGCAGTTTCCAGGGAATAGGTCAGTTTTGCCGTGATTCCGTTTTTGGGAAAAGGAAGGCTTGCCAGCTTGCCGTATTTGACGGTCGGCGGAGGCGGAGGAGTCGGAAATATCTTTCTATAAATCCCGATTCCGACATTGAGAAATATTCTACCCACAATGAGAAAAATCAGAAGATAAATTCCGTATCGGATAATTTTTCTTGATGTAATGGAAATATTGGTTAAGGACATAGTGCCAAAAGGCACATTCAGTATATATTTATGTCGTGGTACAATTCAATTGCCATGAATAAAATAAGAACCAGGTTCGCTCCAAGTCCGACGGGACTTTTACATATAGGCAGTCTCAGAACTGCTCTTTATGCCTATGCCTTGGCAAAACACCGGAAAGGCAATTTTATCTTGAGAATTGAAGATACGGATCAAAAACGCCAAGTAGAGGGGGCCACGGAGGCTTTACAGGAAACGCTTAAAAAGTTTGATCTTTTTTGGGATGAGTTTTATATTCAAAGCGAACGTCAAAAAACCGGCATTTACCGAAAAGCCGCGGAGAAGTTTATTGATGATGGTCATGCATTTTATTGTCAATGCAAAGCTAAAAATGCAAAAGAGGAGGGGTTTTCTAATGTACTTCGCGACCCATGCCGTGATAAAGGCCTGGATTCGGGTGCCATAAAGCTGAAAGTTCCGGAAAATAAAGTTTTGACATACCATGACTTTGTACACAAAAAGGATATTTCCTGGAACACGGACGATGTCTATGACGCAACACTTCTGAAAAGCGACGGCTTCCCGACCTACCATCTGGCGGCTATGGTTGACGACATCGATATGGATATCACCCATATTCTCAGAGGACACGACTGGCTTCCTTCAACACCGGTTCATCTCTTGGTTTTTGAATATCTCGGCAAAGGAAGGCCAGAAATAGGACACCTGACAGATATTCTCTCACCCGTGACGGGCAAAAAACTTTCCAAGCGCAGAGACTCCGTTTTTGTAGAGCAATTTTTACAGGAGGGCTATCTGCCCGAGGCTCTTTTGAATTTTGTTATGCTTTTAGGTTGGGCGCCCAAAGACAACAGCGAGGTTTTTACTCTTCCGGAGTTTGTCAAAAAGTTTGATATGGAAGGATTCCAGGAAGCAAATCCGAAGTTTTTAACCGACAAGCTGGATTGGTTTAACGGCTTTTATATCCGCAAGCTTACGGATGAGGAACTTTGTAAAAAGTTCCGGCTATTTAGCTCTGACTTTGAGGCGGTTGACGAGGACAGGCAAATCCAGATAACCGGGTTGGTAAAAGATAGGATTAAAAAGATTTCGGATATTGACGGGCTTGCAGGATTTTTCTGGAAGACTCCCAAAGTTGATGAAAAACTTTTTGGGGAAAATTACAAAAAGCATCTTACCAGTGCCGTCCGGATTATAGAAAATCTTGAAGATTGGAACTTGGAGAAACTAAACGGGGACTTGACGGCAAATATAAAGGAAAAGGGCTATAAAGTAGGAGACTTCTTCATGGATTTGAGGATTGCCGTAGCCGGATCCAAATTTACGCCGCCTGTTAACGACTCGATAATAATTTTGGGAAAAAAAGAGGTTCTTACCCGGCTTCGCCGGATAGTTTAGAATATGGCCCACGACCTGCCTACCACAACCTACAAGATTAATAGAGGAAAGCTTGATGCGGAGTATCTGCGCAACAAACTTAAGTTAAAAAGTTTGGAGGCGAAGGGTAATCTTTTTTCAAAGTACCCCCATGTCGAAAAGTTCCTGGCTGAGAAAGGGCTGGATCTTGGGAAAATCCGCTCGCATTCGGCCAAAGCGATAACAACGGGGGCCCTGACAGGAAGTCTGCTTTTTGCCGCACCGGGAGTGCCTGGGCAGATACCTGAAACTGCAGCGATAGTCAAAGATATCGGCGACTTTGAAAACAACAATCCGACTTCTCCCGAACAGGAAAGACTCCTAACCGCTCTAAGGCAAATATTGCCCCAAAAAGCCGGTCCCCTGACGCGTATTCAGGAAAAAACCTTGGAACAGGTTATCAGACAAACTATCGGCGTTCCTGCCAGAGCCAGCCTGGAAGGAGAACACTTAAATACTACTTTCGGATATATCGGTGCCGAACAGCATCTGACAAGATACCCGGGGGACACAATGTCGGTACATCCGAAAACCGATAAATACGACGAGGGCATGGCTCCGGGGCGCGGGGCATGGGGATATTTTGCAAAATCAAAGGCGGACTTGACTTTTGAGGATATCGAAAGAGAAAAGTGGTACGTGGTGGTCCAAACACTATATCTTCCCGACTGGGAGAAGCGGTTGGCCTATGTTCGGGATTGGTATAAATACAGGAAAGTTCTGGTTGTGAATACGGTAAACGGCAATGCCGTGGTTGCGGATATAGCTGATTCCGGACCGGCTGCCTGGACAGGCAAGCAGTTTGGGGGCAGCCCCGAGGTTATGAACTATCTGGGGGGCTCCAGGTATAAAAAAGGGGCTGTGCTTGTCTTTTTCGTGGATGATCCCCGAAACCAAATTCCATTAGGTCCGGTAGACTATAATCAGAATAATTTAACCGGGGTTATAATGACACAGGGATAAAAATGACAAAACTGTTTTTTGACAACTTGGTATCTTTTGAAGAGCTTGAGATAGTCATAAAAAAGACCGCTTCTTCAAAGGAGGAAAAAGATGAACTTTGGGGTTTGGTGGATGAGGTTGTGAACCACAAAGTTATGGAGAAAATTCTGGACAAATTGCCCAGGGAACACCATGAAGAATTTCTGGCGCTTTTCCACAAATGCCCCCACGATGAAGTGGTGGTTTTTGAATATTTGAAAGGTAAGGCGGGTAAGGATATAGAAAAGCATTTGCAGCAGGAACTGGAGGACATATCTGCCGATATTCTTCAGGAGTTAAGACCTAAAGACGAAGTTTCGGTAGAAACCGGAGTTTCAAAAAGATGATGGGTGAGAGGAACCTTCCGATGAATTAAATTTATATGGATAATCATTTTGGGGGAGTTATTTGGACAAATCATGCAATAGGCAGATTAAGGGAAAGAGGAATTAAACAGGGAGACGCCTGGGCAACCTGGAGAAACCCCCAGGAATCCAAAAAGGGAAATTCCGGAAATTGGGTCTACCGCCGTACGTACGGAGGCAGATCCATTGAGGTTGTTGCCAAACAGAATGAGAAAAAAGAATGGTTGATTCTTTCGGTTTGGTCCGGTCCGGCGGCCAGCTTTAGGGATAAAAAACGAATCTCATTATTTACTCTTCTGATGCGAAAACTATTCGGTTAGATCCTGTCGCAAGTTTTTTTATTTTTACCGCACATTCTTTTTATCTTTGTATGTTTTTAATGTCCGAGGCAATTTCCGAGGCGTGAGTCAGAGGGCTTACTTTTTCATAGAACTTTACCACTTCACCTTTCGGGTCTATAAGATAGGTATTTCTGATAGTTCCTTCAAATTCCTTACCCATAAACTTCTTTTTTCCCCAGGATTTATAGGCTTTAATGACCTCTTTTCCTTCGTCGCTTAAAATCGGAAAGTTCAGGTGATATTTTTCTGCAAATTTCTTATGGGAAGCGGTGGAATCTTTGGAAACTCCAAGTATCTGAACACCCATCTTTTGTAATTCATGAAACGAGTCTCTGAAGGCACAGGCTTCTTTAGTACAGCCCGGAGTATCGTCTTTCGGATAAAAATAGAGAATAACCCACTTTCCGCTGTAGTCGGAAAGAGAATGTTTCCTGCCGTCCTGGTCGGAAAGAGTGAAATCTTTTGCCTTCATGTTTTCAAATTCAGTCTTAGGGCGCCTTCTTTTTCAAGTCCGGAAATTCTTTCTCTTAGCCGGTTTGAAAGTTTTTTGATTCTTATTCTTCCCCCTGCCATTTTTCCGAGATTGATGGGTTTGCCTATTGTTAGTGCATATGGGCCTTTCAAATACCATTTTCCCAGCTCACACGCTCCTTTAATGATTGATCTGATGGACTTTATATTTTGTCTTTTAACGCTTATGCCTATCGGAATAATCGGTTTTCCCGAGGCTATGGCCAATCTGACTGCACCGGTTTTTGGCTTTCCGATTTTGTGAATGAATTTGCTTAGGTCTCCCTCTATGAAGATAATGACGGTAATATTTTTTTTCAGGAGCATTAGAGCTTTTTCAAAAGCTTCTTTTCCCCTGCCTGCACTTACGGGAATGTGTCCTGCCATATGCAGGTATTTTCCGAAGACTGGAACATTAAAAAGGACGTCTTTGATAAGAACGGCGGCCTGTCCGTTTGATATTGAGGTTAGGACAAAGGGATCGCTGGTTGTGGGATGGTTGGCTACAATGATTTTTGCGCCTTTGGGAATCGGGAATCGGGAGCGGACGCTCATTCTAAACATAAGTTTGGAATAAGCTTTTACCAACTTTCCTCCGGCATAGTACAGTATTCTATCGATTTGCAAGGCATGTTCAGTATACAGCATTCGGCAACTTGATCTTTCTTTTGACTCTAAGTGCATACTTTTTTTGGGAAATAATTTGATAGAATGGAAAAGGTGTTTGATAAAATGAAAGAAACGGAACAAAAAATCAGGGAAGTTGAGGGCATGTACCTTGATTTTGATTTGCAGGGTTTGGCAAAAAAAATGGGCAGACCTTTGGTGATTGCCAATTATATTTGCGACAAAAATGATGTAATTGCCAAAAAGAGTGGGGCCGGAGAATTTCAGGTAGCCCCTGAACTTAAAAACGCTTCGGATTGGAGACTTTTTCAGGAGCTTACAGCTCAGGCAGACGCTATAATTACGGGAGCGGGATACCTCAAAAGATACGCGGCCTCGGGTGAAAAAAGTCAGAACGTGATTGATCAATTTTCGGAAAGCGGACAGTTTGCAACGCTCGGTGAATGGAGAGTCAAAAACGGTCTTAAAAGGAACCCGGATATTGTGGTTGTCAGTAGAAGCCTGGATTTTGAAATTCCGGCGGCCGCTTTTTCCGACGGCAGAAAGATTATGATTTTTACGACTTTTGATAGTTCCGCTTCGGAAAAGGCTAAGGAGTATGAAAAAAGCGGTGCGGTGGTTGTCCCTGCAGGCGAGGATGGGGTAGACGGCCAAGTAATGATCAAATACCTGACGGATAATGAAGATTATAAGGTTATAAAAATGACAACCGGGCCGAGAGTTCTTCAAATACTTCTTAGTGCGGGAATGCTTGATGAGCTTTTTATTACCAGAGTTGACAAAGAAATAAAGGCCGATCCCTCCGACGTCCAGACGGTTCTGCCCGACGGAAAAGTTAAGGATCTACCCGGTTTTGCCTATCAGGAGGTCTTCCGTCAGGACGGTGTTACGGCAGAGGACGGACAGATTATCTCCCAAAGCTTCGGGGTTTATAAAAAAGACGGCATTTCGGATTTTTAAATTGAGCGGTTATAATTGAAAAGTGAATACTGTCCAAACCATAATTTCCGATTTTCTTGCGCTTCTGACGATTCTTTTTGGCTTTTTCAGACCTGGTGCCGATATCTCTGTTGGGAATGCGATTAATCCTTCGCCAAATCCTCTCACTATTGAGTCAATGCGTCAAAGGGAGTATCCCGGAAGCGATATTACCGTTGAGGAGACTCTATCTCCCGAAAAGACCTACAGCCGCTACATTGTTTCCTATGCCTCCGACGGATTGAAAGTTTATGCCCTGCTTTTGGTGCCCAATGGTTCGGCTCCTCGTGACGGTTGGCCGGTGATAATACTAAATCACGGTTACATTATTCCCGAAAGATATACACCCGACGGAAACTATATTTCCTATGCCGACGCCTTTGCCCGGGGTGGCTACATTGTTTTTAAACCAAACTATCGGGGTCATGGCAAAAGTGAAGGAAAGCCGACAAGCGCCTATTTTGCCCCCGACTATATAATCGATGATTTAAACGGCCTTTCCTCAATCAAAAAGTATCCCTTCGCCAATCCGGATAAAATTGGAATCTGGGGGCACTCCATGGGAGGATTTATCACTCTAAAAGACCTGGTAATAGAAAGGGAGGGTATTAAGGCGGCTTCAATTTGGGCGGGGGTAGTAGGCGATTACAATGACATTTTGTTCAATTGGCAAAGAGTGGTTACCTATAGGCCCGATGCCGAAGACCTCAGGCTTCGTCATCAGAATAGAGACCTTTTGATTAAAACTTACAAAACCCCTTCCGAAAATCCCACTTTTTGGAACTCGATTGACCCTACCTATTATCTTTCTGATATTGCCACTCCAGTCCAGATTCAGGTTGGCCTGGCGGACACCCAGGTGCCTCCGGAATTTTCAAAAAGTCTTTATGACAAATTGAAATCCGCCGGGAAAACCGTTGAATACTACGAATATCCGGGAAGTAACCACGATATTAACCAGAGTTTTGCCACGGCAATGAAAAGAACTATTGATTTTTTCGACCGTTATCTGAAATAATTCCTTCCAATGGAAAAACGCCTTAAGTCGATAGATTCTTTAAGGGGAGTGGCCATACTGATGGTGCTTCTTATCCATACCACAACCCGCAGTCTGGAGGCTTCCGGATTTAATATTACAGGTTTTTCCTGGACGCTTTTTTTGAATCAGATTTCCCGTTTTGCCGTTCCTCTTTTTTTCATTCTTTCAGGTTTTGTTTTAGAGCTGAGTTATAGAAAGGGAATGAGTTTTTGGTCTTTTGTTAAAAAGCGCGTCTCAAGAATCTTTATACCCTTTCTCTTTTGGAGCGTTTTTTACTACCTTTTTGTATATGCCCAAAATAACGACAATTTTTTCAAGGTGGTCCTGACGGGAAATGCCTCATACCAGCTTTATTTTATCCCGACTCTTTGCATTTTCTATTTGATGTTTCCGCTTTTGCATAGGCTTTATAAATTTATTTCCAATAGGCTGGCTTTGGCGATAATTCTGGGATCGCAAATTTATCTTTTAAATTTTGATTATAATCTGG
>DAHVYL010000010.1 GCA_027327685.1 Candidatus Woesebacteria bacterium | reverse complement strand
GAATACTCGACTCGGGTAATTTCCACAATCTTTTTAATTAGTCCCGCGGGTTCGGGATACTCTGAATCAAGTTTTTTATTTATGATAAGGTCCGCTATCAACTTTGCCGATACGCCCACACCCTGTCCAAGATCAACCGATTCTTCAAAATAGGAAGACCTTTCGGGAGTGGAAACTAATATCTCGATATAGTCATCAGGAAGCGAATATCTATCGGCAAACCTCCTCCTTTTATCTACAGGCAATTCCGGAAGCGACTTTTTTATTTCTTCTATTTCACTGCCGGTAAACCTCATCGGAGGAAGATCCGGTTCCGGAAAGTATCTGTAATCTTTGGCTTCTTCCTTGCTCCTTTGAAGGTACGTACCGCCTTTAACCTCATCATATCCTCTTGTCTGAGACTCGATTGTCCCGCCATCTTTCAAAATTTCTTCCTGTCTTTTAACCTCGGCGTTTATGGCCTTTTCCAGGAATCTGAAGGAGTTGATGTTTTTGAGCTCCACTTTGTAATCCGGGAGTTCAAATTTTTTCCCTTCTTTTTCCTCACTTAAAGAAATGTTTGCCTCAAGTCTCATGGAGCCTTTTTCCATATCGGCGTTGCTAATTTCCAAGTATCTTGCAACCATCTGAGCTTCCTTCAAGAATCTGACAATCGAAACCGTGTCGTGGAAATCGGGTTCGGTTACCATCTCCATGAGAGGAACCGAGCTTCTGTTAAAATCAATCAGAGTCGATCTTTCCCCATCTAAAGTTTCGTGGACAAGCTTTCCGGTATCTTCTTCAAGATGCACTCTCCTTATTCTTTTATCCTCAAAGACCCCGCCGGTGCAAAGCGAGAGATCATACTGTGAAATCTGATAGCTTTTGGGCAAATCCGGGTAGAAGTAGTGTTTTCTGTCAAATTTACTGAATCTGTTTATTTCGGACCCGAAAGCCAACCCGAATTTGATGGTGGCGGCAACCGCTTCTTTGTTGATAAAAGGAAGGGCTCCCGGAAGCCCCAAACACACCGGGCATACCTGGGTATTCGGAGGTTTTCCGAAATGATCGGAGGAACATCCGCAAAACATTTTGCTTTTAGTTGAAAGCTCAATGTGTACTTCAAGACCGATTATGGGTGTGTATTTATTCATGTTTTATTTTATCTATCCGTATTTTTATTTGTTCATATATTATTTATTCTTTTATCCTGCCAAAAATCTATCCCCAAATCTCTTGGAAAATCCATAAACCGTAAAAATAAAAACAGACAGTAAAAGCAGTAGTGATTTAATGCCGAATATTTCAACTATCGATCCGGAAAACACAACCGGCAATACGGATGCCGTTATAACCAAAAAAGAGAAGTTACCGAAAACCCTTCCTCTAAGGCTTGAGGGGGTTGATTCCTGCAGAAAAGTCTGCGAGGGAACCAATATCGCGACAAAGCAAAATCCTATAACCACAACCGAAAGGAATGAAAGCAGAAATCTTAAAATATAGGCAAAAAGAGGAACAATAAAAGTCAAAATAAGGACCGATATAGCCATGGTTAGTAAAGCGGCGTCAATCAATGTTTTTTTCCTGGTGTTTCTTTTTAAAATTTTGGGTATGACCAAAGCTCCGAAAACGGCTCCGATTCCGGCAGGTACCAGCATATATATGCCGGCGCTGTTTAAGGGAATATTCAGAATGTTTTTTGCCAGGGTCGGGAATTGGACAATTACAACCTGCAACGCAACCTGAAATCCGATCAGAAGAAGAACCGGGGTTAGTACTTTCCTCTCGCTTTTTATAAAATCATAACCGTCGCTTATATGCTTGAAGAAGCTGAAGACCGCAGTCTCAAACCCTTTGGGAATCGCATTCTCGGATTTTAAACTCGGCAAAAATAGTGTACTGATAAAAGCTACAAAAAGGAATGCGGAACATAAAAATATAGTGTTATTGAATCCCAAAAGTGCATTAAGAAGTCCCGCCAAGGCAAAACCTATAACCAATGAGCCCTGCTGGGTTATGAAGAAAAGGCTGTTGCCGTTTACCAATTTGTCCTTCTTCAGAACGAATGCCAAAGTAGATATCTCTGAGGGAACATAAAACTGGTTTAGTAAAGAATAAAGAAAAACCACCTCATATAAGAAAAATATGCTGGAATTGGCGGCAAAACCGTATACCAGTATTATCAGAGACTGGAAAAGATTTGTAAAAATAAGCATTTTTCTTTTATCAACAAGATCAACCACCGCTGAGGCAAAAGGTCCTATCAGAATTGCGGGAAGGGCGTAGGCTACCCATAAAAGAGATGTCGAAATTGCCGAACCCGTGACTTCGAAAAGTCGGATCAGAAGCACGAAATTCATAATGTTTATGGTCAACTGAGAAAAAATCTGGGAGATCCAGATATATTTAAATTTTTTATTTTTAATTACTGATTTATAATCGCGTAGCATATTTAAAGATTCGGTAGCACAATTTTATAATCGGTTTCTTTCTCATAGAGTTTCCCCAATTCAAATAAAACCGGCTCCGAAAATCTCGGGCCCAAAAGCTGAAATCCCAGAGGAAGCCCTTCTTTATTAAAACCGGAGGGAAGGGCAAGTCCCGGAATTCCGGCAAGATTAGCAGGAGCCGTAAAAATATCGGCCAGATACATTTTGAGAGGGTTCGCGGTCTTTTCCCCGAGCTCAAATGCCGGGGTGGGAGAAACGGGCGCCAGGACCGCGTCGACTTTATCAAAAACATCTTCAAAATCTTTAATAAGCATCGATCTTACTTTCTGGGCCTTAAGATAAAAAGCATCGTAATAGCCTGCCGATAGAACATAAGTTCCGAGCATGATTCTTCTTTTTGCTTCGGCTCCGAAATCCGCACGGGGATTCCCATATCTTATGCCGTCATACCTGCCCAAATTGGAGGAAACTTCCGCCGGCTGGACAATGTAGTAAACCGACATTGCGTATTTGGTGTGGGGAAGGCTCACCTGGGTAAGTTCGATTCCCGCTTTTTCAAAAACCTTGGAGGCCGCAATTACGCTTTCGGCAACTTCTTTATCTACCCCCTCCACAAAATATTCCTTGGGGATACCTATTTTCATTTTGGCCCTTGGTTTAACAAACTCGGTATTTTTGACGGTGCTGTCCCTGCCGTCTTCTCCTCTTGTTACATTAAAAACCGTTTCGGTATCAGCAACACTTTTGCCGAAATTGCCCACCGAATCAAGAGAAGATGCCATGGCCACTATCCCGTATCTTGAAACGGCTCCGTATGTAGGCTTTAAACCTACCACTCCGCAGAAATTCGCGGGTTGTCTTATGGATCCCCCCGTATCCGTTCCTGTGGCAACCAGGGAAAGTCCTGCCGCAACGGATGCTGCCGAACCACTACTGGATCCTCCCGGAACAAATTTCCCATCCCATGGATTTTTGGTCGGCCCAAAATCAGAATTTTCTCCGCTTGCCCCATGTGCCCAGGCATCACAGTTTGTTTTTCCCAAAGTTATTCCTCCCGCTTTTTCCATTCTGGCAACCACGGTTGCCGAATAGACAGGGATAAAGCCCTCAAGTACTTTGGAAGCTGCGGTGGTTCTTATGCCTTTGGTCAAAAATAAATCTTTATGACCTATTCCCACCCCCAAAAGAGGAAAATTTTCCAAAATGAACGGGAGATTATCCGAAATGAGTCTATCCACCTCTCCTGCCTTTTTATAGGCTTCATCCTCACAAACCGTTATATAGGCATTCAAATCTTTAGCTTTGTTTATTTTTCCAAGATAGGCATCAACAAGTTCGGTTGCCGAGAACCTTTTCTTTAAAAGACCTTCCTGGGTTTCACTGATTGTCAAAGGAATATTTGTGTTTTTCATGAGCGCGTCAGTTATTTATCGGTTCTTCCTTCCAAAATTGCTTTAACTTTAAAATAACCGTTATGAATTTTATCCGATCCTGAAATTGCATCGTCCTGACTCAATGACTGATCAATATTTACCTTATCTTCTCTATATACATTCTCAAGTCCGGTGGTTTGACTTGTCGGTTCAGCGTCCCCGGTATCAACTTCCGAAAGTTCGCTGAAATGGTCTATTACACTGGAGAGCTGCGGGGTAAATTTTTCAATTTCAAAATCCGTTAAGTCTAATTTTGCAAGTTTGGCAACATGTAAAACATCTTGCTTTGTGAGCTTTACCATATTCTCAGTAATAATATCGCCAAATAATCTTTTTAGCAAGAAGTTAGACCATGGTTTTTAAGACTTTTATGCGTTCTGAGATGGGAGGGTGTGTGTTAAAAAGGTTTGCAAACCAGGAGACTCCCCCCTTATTTTTATCTTTAAAGGGATTAGCTATGTAAAGGTGTGCCGTGGCTTTGTTGGCCACCTCCAAAGCCTCTTTATCCGATGATATTTTTGTCAGTGCGGAAATAAGTCCGCTCGGCTGCCTGGTTATCTCAACTGACCCGGCATCGGCTATAAATTCCCTTCTTCTTGATATGGCCAATTGAATAAGCTGTCCGATTATCGGAGAGAGTATGGCAAAAACTATTCCCAAGATAAGAAAGACCGAACCGTTATTTTTCTCATCGTTATCTCTTTTCCCTCCGTACCAGGTCATTCTTATGAGCCAATCCCCAAGAAGGGCAATTAGACCGACCATTACGGAAACGATTGACATGAGCCTGGTGTCATAATTTTTGACATGTGACATTTCGTGCCCAATTACCCCTTCAAGCTCTGTTCTACCTAGCTTTTCCAAAAGTCCTGCGGTTACGCAAATTGCTGCATGGTCAGGGTCCCTGCCCGTGGCAAAAGCGTTTGGAGCGGAGTCTGGAATGATATAAAGCTTAGGCGTGGGCACTCCCGCGCCAATGGCCAGGTTTTCGGCAACAGTATAAAAAAGAAAGTCTCTTTTTCTATTTGCCGGTCTTGCTCCGGAAATCCCGATAACAATCTTGTCGGAATAGTAATATCCGACAAAACTGGATAGCCCCGAAACGATCAAGGCTATTCCTATAAAGCCCAGGTTTCCTGGCTCATAGCCTATATAAATACCCATTGCCTTGGCTAAAACATAAGCTGCCAGGGCTACAAAAACGGCAAAAAGGACGACAATCACGCCGCTTTTCAATCTGTTTGCCGATTGAATCTCGTATATGTTTTTCATCTACAAATTTATCTTCGGTGTTTTGGTTTCCGACTCAAGAACTCTTAACTCATCTCCGTTTGCGGGAGTTTCCAATCCCTTAAGCTTTTCAAAACGGAAGATATTTGCAATTACACTGCTTGGAAACGTAACCAATCGTACGTTATAGTCTGCAGTCAGGTCAATCAAAAGGCGCCTGGCATACATAATCTTATCCGACGTGTCCCTGAGTTCATCCATGAGATTTTTAACGACTTCGGATGCCTTTATTTCGGGATTGCTTTCCACCACCACCTGAATCTTGGGAAGAACATCCGAAAGCATTTTACCGGCATCGGCCATTTTGGCCACGTCACCGGATCCGACCGCCCTTGAAATTGCTTGCCTTGCTGCAGTTAACTCATCAAATATTCCTTTTTCATGCTTAAGGTATCCCTTTGCGGAGGCCTCAAGATTGGGAATGAGCTCGGACTGCCTTTTAAGCTGGTTTCCGATTTCCTGAATAGAGGCTCCTATTCTGGTTTTTGCAGTTACAAAAAAGTTATAAACAGAAACTATCCAAAAAACCAATATTATTAAAATTGCTAAAAGTACATAAATCATAGATATCACCTCCCTTCAAATTTCTACACCTTAAGGAGTTTTTCAAACTCCGACAGGTTTCGAGTATTAATTATATCACCGGTTTCCGCCCAACCGCGTCTCGCCACGGAAACTCCGAAGGCCATGTTGTCCATACCGTTTTTGTGGTGTGCATCCGTACCCAATGTCATTTTCACACCGAGTTTCACAGCTTCCCGGACAAGATTATCCGGCAGATCAAGTCTCATGGGATCGGAGTTTATCTCGATCCATTTGTTGTTTTTAAGACAAAAATCAAAAATTTCAGGCCAATTGAGCTCAACTCCTTCCCTTTCATTCAATTTTCTGGCTGTCGGATGGGCAAATATGCGTACTTTAGGCTGGGCCAATGCAGTCAAAACCCGTTTGGTCATCAAATCCTTTCCCAAATCAAAACTTGAGTGAATGGAGACTAAAGCAAAGTCCAAAAGTTCCAATCCTTTCTCGGGAACAGGCAGCCTGCCATCTGATAATATATCAATTTCAAGGCTATTGAATACTTTTTGTATACTACCTGTATGCCTGTTCTTTAATGAGTAATTTATCTTATCAATATTTTCACGCTTTCTTTTAAGTATTTCCACGATCTGGGAATCGTCGTGTCCCTTCTGGCTGGGATTGTGTTCCGTAAAAGCAATGTATTCATAGCTAAGTTCATTGGCCTTTTTGATGATTTCTTCCATACTGCTTTGGCCCAAATCGTGACTTGTTTCTATATCAAAACTTGAGTGAATCTGAAAGTCGCCTTTGACATCTTTTAATTCAATCAGACTGGGGAGTTTGTGCTCTTTGGCTGACTCAATTTCTCCCGTATCTTCTCTTAATTCGGGCTCAATATAATCAAGCCCGAGATATTTGTAGAATTCCTTCTCGGTTCTGAACTTTTGAATTTTGGAGTTCGGCTTCCGGGACCTGCGAATGCCGTACTCGGAAAGGCTTAATCCTTTTTTAAGCGCCAGTTCGCGCAAGGCTATATTGTGGTGCTTTGAACCGGTAAAATGCTGTAGAAGCGAACCATAGCTTTCGACAGGCTGGGTCATAAGGTCAACCCGTATCTCTCCGGGTAAAAGGATTGATGCCGTTCGATCCCCCTTTTCTATAGTTTTTTGGGATTTTGGATATTTTGTAAAATAGTCAAGCACTGCCACCGAATCATTTGTGGCTACAGCAATATCAATGTCGCCAATGGTGGAAGCCTGGCGTCTAAGGCTTCCTAGCGGGTCCACGCGCATGACTTTGGGAGAGACCGAAAGATATTTCATTACTTCATGGGCTACCATGGCGGCATATGGCAGAAGGTGGCGTTTTTCTTTTTTATTCCTTTCGGCAACTTCTTTCAATTTTTCCCGGACTTCTTTAGGGTCCCCTTCTTTTATCATCTTCATAGCTGTTTTAATGCCTATCCCGGGTAGTTCCATCAATTTAAAGGCTTCCGGCGGAATGTCTTTTGTGAGATTGTCGAAGTGTTTAGAATGGCCGGTTTTAAAAAGCTCGCTTAGGTGTTCGGCGATTCCCGGACCTATACCCGGAACTTCCTCAAGTTTTCCATCATCCCAAAGGTCTTTGAGTTCGGAGCTGGCGTGCTCAACTGCATCAGCAGCTCTTTCATAGGCAATGATTTGAAATTTATATTTATTTTGATCTTTGAGTTGATATGAAGCAGCAACATCACGCAAAAGCTCGGCAATTTGAAGATTGGTGAAAGTTTTTGATTCCACGGCTAGATTAATCTTATCACAATTGGTATAATTGGAACTTGTAAAGTAATGAGGTCGTAGCTCAACGGCTAGAGCGCTTCCCTGTCACGGAAGAGGCTGCGAGTTCGAATCTCGTCGACCTCGCCAAATGGCCAAGATTAATAAAATATCTTTCATTTTATTAATTATCTGGTATCCTCTGTTTTTCACTTCATACTCCATTGCCTCCCTCTTTCCAATTATCCACATGGGGGAACGCTCGTGGCCTCTTTACTTTTTCATTCTAGATCTCATTGCTATAACAGCGGTGGTGTTTTGGTTTATGAGTCTTTTTGGCAAAAAGAAAACTAAAAATCAGTTAAAAGTCGTCGTTATTAATCTTTTCTTATTGATATTCCCTCTGTTTGCTGTCTACGCAACATACTCAGATTTAACAAGAAGGTTGTGTAAAGACTCACAATGCACAGAGTATTGGCAGAAGCCGGATTTAAAGTCAATAAAAATCGAGTGGAAGTAGTTGAAAATCTGAAAAAGTCTGGTGAATATCAAACAACTCTTTCACCAAGTGTTTTACTTTTGCTATACTAAGCCCGCATTGAATGGCAAGAATTATCCGTTAATGGGTAATTCGAAAAAGAACTTAAACCCAATCTTTTGTTTTTCTTTTAGCCTCTTGACTAAAGCTTCTTCTTCGATTAAATTCAGCCTATATCTCTGCCCTTCCGAAAGAAGGTGAATAAATTTGAAATTTGATCTTAAAAAAATCCTCAAACAATTAAAACTCAACGAAGAAAATATAAGCATGGTTTTGGGAGCAATAGTTCTGATCATAGTTGGGATTTTGGTTGTTAATTATTTTAAAGACAGAAAAGCCGGTAGCATTCCCGCAAATTCAACACAGGTATCAGCCGTTAACGAACATACCGTGGTTGAAGGAGAAACACTTTGGTCTATTGCCGAAGATTCATTCGGTTCAGGATATAATTGGGTAGATATAAAAGCCGGAAACAATTTGGAAACAGACAACATTGAAGTCGGACAAAAATTAGTTATCCCGGAAAATATCGAACCAAAACAACCGACAACAACGGAAAAATCCCAAACTGTTTCAGAGGCTACATCCATTACCGGAGACTCATACACCGTAGTTGGCGGAGACAGTCTTTGGAATATTGCAGTCAGAGCATACGGCGACGGATTCAGGTGGACAGAAATAGCCGAGGTAAACAACTTGGCTAATCCAAATATAATCCACGCAGGAAATGTTCTAACTTTACCCAGATAGTAAAAACCTGGAAAGGCGGCCATACCGAATCAATGGTATAATTCGTGTATCCTTGTTGTGTCGATGCGGGTGTAGTTGATCGGCTCAACGCCACCTTCCCAAGGTGGAAAGGGCGGTTCGACTCCGCTCACCCGCTCACGCTCAAAAATGCTATAATTGGGCACTAAGCCGAGGTAGCTCAGTTGGCAGAGCGGCGGTATCGTAAACCGCAGGTCGTGGGTCCGATCCCCACTCTCGGCTCAGGCGGTCACAAACCAAACCGTATGAAGAGAAAATTTGTAAATTTTGAAGAAAGAAAAAATAAAAGAAATGCTGCTCTTTTTATATTTCTGACAATTGCTGCTATCGTTATCCTCTATTTCCTGGGCATTCCGGCTCTGGGAAAGCTCACTACTTTTGTTTCAAGCCTCAGGGGTAATAATCAAAAAATAGGTAGCTCAGACATCACACCCCCGCCTCCTCCCAAATTCAGAAATTTTCCGGAGTTTACCAATCAGCAAAATTTAACACTTAGCGGCAATACCGAATCCGGTGCTACCGTAAAACTGACTTTTAACGGAAATTCCCAGGAAGTTTTGGCCGACGGAAGCGGACAGTTTTCTTTTAATGTTATCCTTCAGGACGGAACAAATACTTTTGCGGCAGTTGCACTCGACCAGTCCGGAAACCAAAGTCAGAAATCGGATGACTATCAAATCACCTTTGATAAAAAAGTTCCCGAACTTGAAATAACCTCCCCCACCGATGGATCAAGCTATTTCGGATCAAACCAGAGACAGGCAACCATTGAGGGGAAAACCGAGGCAGAAGCCTCCGTTACCATCAACGACAGAATCATTTCGGTTGATGACGGAGGGGCTTTTCAATACACAACAACACTAAACGAGGGAATAAACGCTTTTAACATAAAATCAACTGACAGGGCCGGAAATACGACCGAGAAAAGCTTGAATCTTAATTTCACTCCTTAATGCTTGCCGCAAGAAGTACTGCCGTGTAGCCCATTACCCAGGGAAAGAAAATGGAATTGGAAAATAAACTGTGAATAAAAAGCGCCGCGAAAATGGCTACCGCAATCCGCGACTCACGACCCTTCCTCAACAACCCGGGTATGCCGGAAAAAAAACCCACAAAAACCATCAGTCCGATAATCCCTGTTGTTGCTAAAATAAAAAGCAGGCTGGAATCAGATCCCGAGCAGGCATGTGACGAAAAAGATTCCGCTCCGATATATTGATTCCTGGCAATACACATATTGTTGAAGCCAACACCGAAAATGGGAAACTTTTTAAACAGGGACAGTGTTTCTCCGTAATTGGTAAACCTGGAGCTGATACTAAACGTGCGGGTTAGTTCAATACTGCGGTTTTTGGCAGTCGGTAGGACAAGTGCAATAACCAAAAGCCCAACTATCCAAAAAAGCACTTTTCTGTATTTCTTCTCGATAAAGGCAATTACAAAAATTCCGGCCAGAAAGGCCAAATAACTGGCTCTCGAATAGGTGAATGCCAAAGAAACAAGTAAAAAAGCTGTAATCAATAGATATCTTCTCTGGCTATTATCGATGTATTTATAAATCGACAGTATTAATCCGAAAACTATAATTATTCCCAAGAAGGTCGGATCCAGGAAAGTCCCTACGAGCCGCAGTAAATGCATGTCCCATCCGTAAACAAAGAAGGGTTTAATATCCGGAAAGGCAAAATACTGAATCCAACCGAAAACGGCCGAGACAATAGAGACTGCCAGAAGACTGTCAAAAAGGAGGCGTTTACCGGCCTTATCCTTTTTCACAAAATTCCAAACGTAATTCAGAAATAGCCCATAGACAGTGATCCGAATCAGATAGAAGAATCCGTAAAAAGTATTTTGTCCAAAGACCAAAATTGAAAAAAGAAAAGAAAAGGCCACCACAGATAAAAGATAAATAAGCGGTTTGAAAATTTTTGATCTTTCTTTTTGAAAAAGAACGGAATATATTGCCCCCAACCCGACAGCGATATCCAAAGGTTGTAGCGGTATATTAAGACCAGCAAGATTAAAACTCAATCTAACAATCTGTCCGAAAGGAAAAACTGCCAAAAAAAGGAGGATGAAAAAGCTATTCAGGTCTATTTTGATTTTCTTTGTAGTTCCCATTGTTTTGCCCATCCCAAAAATGAATGAAATGATTGTAGCATGCTAAAGGTAAATCCCCGACCGTAAAACATGTTTTGCAAAAACTTTGCCTTGGGATAAAAGATTATTT